>VGMA01000054.1 GCA_016866575.1 Chlamydiota bacterium | reverse complement strand
TAATCCCTTTGATGGAGCAAAAGAAAAATGTTTTGATTGTAGCACATGGAAATTCTCTTAGATCGATCGTGATGGGTATAAAAAATTTGACAGAAGAAGAGGTTATAAATCTTGAAATGGCAACAGGGGATCCTGTTTGCTTTTCGTACCGAGAAGGGAAATGGAGCGATGATCAATTGTGATGTATTTGGCAATTGTCCTGTAGCCAAAGAGGCAATAGAAATTTGGACAAAAGAGTGTAAGGAAAAGTTTTTGCACTTTGATGCCCCTTATGCCGAAGTCGACAATCGAAAAATTCACGAAAGCTTGGCTGCGATTTATGAAAGCGTCGGCGCTAAAAGTGACGACCAGTTCTTCTTTTTTTCTTCAGAAGAAGAAGCAATGGAAAATGTCTATTCCCATGTCCTTTTTGACCATATGTTCGAAACAGGAAAGCACCACATTCTATCGCTTGATTCAGAAGGATCAAGCACTCTTTCATTGCTAAAACGTTTTGAAAAAGCGGGATGCAGCTATCAATTGGTAAGTGCTGATATGCTAAGCAATGCGATGAGTCCAAGAGTGGGTCTAGTAACCCTTACATGGGCCCATCCTGTGACAGGAGCCATTTTACCTCTTTATGAGATAGCGGAGCTTTGTAAAAAAAATAAAGTACTACTCCATGTGCGCATCACAGAGGCGCTTGGAAGAGTATTTTTTCGCTATCAAGATTTGCCTGTTGATTTTATCACTTTTAGCGGTTCAAGTTTTTATCTTCCCCCAGGTTCAGGAGCGCTTTTTGCTAAAAAAGGCTCTTCTATCGCACAATTTTTAGAGCCAATTTCGAAGTCCATCGGCAAGCAAAATACACCTATATCGCTCCCATCTTTAATTACCATGGGGGAGATGGCTAAAATCATGATCGATCAGATGGAAACAGGATTGCTCGAGATGGCAAGGCTGCGTAGCGAATTCGAAGAAGAGCTTAAACTCAAGATACCTGAAGTTTTATGTCTAAACGAAGATCAAAGAAGACTTCCAAACGTTTCAGTCATGGCTTTTCCTTATATCGCAGCAGAAGCTCTAGCTTTTGAGCTTGCAGAAAGAGGTATTTATATCAGTATAGGAGGAGCTAGATCGCAAACTTTGGACCACCTTCTTATAAAATCAGGCATAGATCCTTTTGTAGCCCGCTCTAGCGTTAGCTTCGGGTTCACTCATCAAGTGGCTGAAACAGAAATAAAAAAAGTGGTTGGCATGATCCATGTCATCATCGAAAAATATACAAGCATGACTCGGGGGTTAAGAGGATGATCCATCAGTTGTATGAGCCTTTTGCTTGGGCTAAGTATTCAAGAGCTCTCAAAAGAAGAATTTTAGCTCCAAAATTCGCAGGTAGCATACGAAATGAAGATGTTCCTAGCGATCAGTTAAGACTTGTGATTGGTGAAGAAGGTCAGCTAGACAAAGGGCAGATTGTTCGTTTTTATCTAGTAATAGATAAAGAAGATGGTGTAATTGCCGATGTAAAATTCCAGTGCTTTGGTCAAACAGCTCTTATAGGTGCTGCGGAAGTGCTTTCAGGTTTGGTACTTAGAAAAAACCATTTACAAGCAGGAAGAATTTCAGCTGATCTCATCGATAATGAAGTTCGAGATAAAAGCATGCAAGCAGCATTTCCAGAAGAAGCGGGTAAATTTATCAATACCGTTTTAACCGCCTTGGATAAAGCTCTAGAGCTGTGTAAAGATATCGAAGTTCAAGATGGCTATGTAATGACGCCTGTTCATATGACCTCAGAAGAAATAACTTCTTTGCCTAACTGGCAAGAGCTTTCTAAAGAAGAGCAAATGGCGGTTATTAAAGATGTAGTTGCAAAAGAAATTACCCCATACGTAGAGCTTGACGCCGGCGGCGTTGAAGTTTTAGATATCAAAGATGGTATAGAAGTGTTGATAGGCTATCAAGGATCATGTACAACTTGCCATGCAGCAACAGGATCAACATTGAGTGCGATACAGCATATTCTTAGATCCAAAGTCCACCCGGAGCTTATTGTCATTCCTGATTTGTCTTTATTTCATTAATCTTTTTTGCTACTATTTTACCCTAAATTAAGGGGGTAAAATGTATAACACTTCTGATTCTATTAAACAATATTGGAAAGGAACAAATTATCAAACACATTTTGAAGAGCCATCTTTACCTAGGACGCAGGCAAGAGCCAGAAGCTTAACTTTTGGCAGCGATGTCGAAGAGCCGACTTATGATGTTGAAGAGCGCCTTAGTGATACAAATTATTTTGAAACAACGACAGAAGAGCGTCCGAAAAAATGTTCTAAGAAAGGAGGTAGTTTTCTATTTGGCTCTTCGAGCTCTGATTCAGCACTAGATTTTATGTATGTACCTTCTTCGCCAACAGCTAAACCAAAGCAGATAACACCCCATCAATCACCTGCTGGTGTTTCTACAACCCTATTAAAGCAAAGTTTTGAATCTCCACTAGTAACTAAAGCAGCTACAGATCAAGTAACTCCGGGAGATTTGAAGGAACTAGATAAAAAAGTAGATGACGGCAAATTTAATGACCTGGAAACAACACTATCTCCTGGAACGCAAGAGGTTGTTCGTAGAGCAAAAAGAACCCTAAAAGGCAAAGAGGTGAGTGGCGAAAAAAAGACTCAGGTAGCTAAAAGAATCACAGAGAAAGTTGTGCAAATGCACTTTTCTCACATGCAAGAAGAAGCTAGGTTGGCAGGGACGCAAGAAGTGAATATTTTGAAAAATTCTCCTCAGCTTGTAGAACTTCTTGGCACTTTGGTGCCTCATATGTCAAATCCCGAAAATGAAGATTTTAGTTTTGTAAGTCCTGTAAAATCTATAGAATCTTTTTCGACAACTCCTTCATCCATGCTAAGCCCCTCTAGAAGAAATATGACATTCCCTTTTGTCGATGATAATCACCTCATCGATCCTTATGAAGGATTCCACTGGATAGCCCCTGGAGAGCAAGAGCCCGCTTTTAATCCCCCTTCAATAGAAAATGAAGAAACTGGAGTATATGCAGGAAATTTTCTTAGTCCAAAAGGGGAAAAAAAGTTTTCTACATTTTTCCCAAAAGGCGTTTTTAGCGATATTGAGCAATTAAAAAAATTTATTTTAGAAAGTAGAATACTTGCAAGAGCGGAGAATCGGGTCTTAAAACATGGTATTGTATTATCTGAGGGCAAAGAAGTTGAGATCTATTTTGAAAACTATTTGCAGCTCTCAGATCTTGTGATTAGAAGCTCTTTTCCGGTTTTTAGATATATCAAACTAGAAGCTGAAGATGCTATTTACGAAATCATCTCTGATCAGCTGAATCTTCATTATCAAGATATCGCATCCTCTATACTAGAGGAAGTAAATGCCTATATTCGTTCAAAAGTGAAAAAGAAAGCATCTCCTATAAAGTACTGTATTTCACACGTCAAAGAAGAAAATAAAAGATATATATTTGATATGGCAAATAAATTTACAAGTGCAGCATTCGGTCTTGAAAAAGGTCTATTTGTAGAAATAGGACATGAAGCTTTAGCAAAAATATTAGCAAAAGTAGAGCGGTTTTGTGCCCAAGATGTGATGTATGGACTTCTTAAAAATATCAGCGCTTATTCAAGGAAATAGGGCTTGATGGAGCCTGTGAAATAAGTTTTTTTGATTTTATTGATCTCAATAACAAGGGCTCCTTCGTTGTTTATTTCAACAAGAGTGCCCTTGATTTTTTCATTTCTGATCTCTAGATAAATCAGCTCATTTTTGTAGGCTAAATGAGAATTGATCTGATCATTAAAGAAAGAAAAACCTAAATTGGTATAAGAAAAAAGATCTTCTCGAAATTGCAGGATGATTTTTTCTGCTATGGCATGAGGGTGAATCTTCTTTTTAGTCTCTATCAATAGCGAGGTTGCTTTTTGATCGATTTTATTGCACTCATCAGAAGTGAGTAGAACATTAAGCCCAATACCTAATACTGCGTGATGATCATCACACATTTTTGCAATAGCCCCCGCGATTTTCTTGTCATCGACTAAAAGATCGTTTGGCCATTTAAATCTTGCATTCACTCCCAATTCCAATAAAACACTCAGAGCGCTAATACTCAAAAGCTGCGCTAGATTGGGGGAAGGTTTGCTTATAAAATGGAATGAGAGGTAGACATTTTTTTTATTAGGAGAAAACCAGCTTTTATTTCCCTGGCCATGCCCTCTTGTTTGTTCATCTGCAGTAACAGCGAAAAGAAGAGAGGGGTCAATGTTTTTTAATTCCCGCTGAATAAAATCTTGAGTAGAGTCAACCGTTGAAAGATGGAGATGGCGAATTTCTAAGCGATCTTTTATCATGACGACTATTATGTGGGATATTTCGTATTTAAAGCGATTGGATTTTAGGACACTGCCCATCTTGATTGCCTTGATGGTAATCTCGGTCTTAGTGATCTCTACAAGCACCATGCCGCTAAACACTCCTGATATCCATCTTTCTAATTTAGTGAAAAATCAGATACGTGCATTTGCAATAGGCTGGGTAGCTTATGCCTTTGTTGCCGCTACTGATTATCGAAAGCTTAGGGAATATACTTGGTTTTTTTATATCGGCATGATCATTTTGCTTGTGGGACTATTTTTTGTAGCACCCATTCACAACGTGAGAAGATGGTATCGCTTCCCATTGATCCCTTTTGATGTTCAGCCCTCTGAATATGCAAAGCTCGTTGTGGTATTTGCTTTGAGCTGGTACCTTGAAAAACGCTCTCATGCTTCTACAAAACTGACGACAGTGATAGGTGCCGGCATCATCGTATTTATCCCGTTTATTTTGATTTTGAAGCAGCCCGACCTAGGAACATCACTTGTGCTTTGTCCTATCACACTTGTGATGCTCTATTTTGGAAATGTGCACCGCAAGGTTTTATGGTTTTTGACTTCAGTAGGGGTTAGTGCCCTTATTTTTGTATTGATGATTTTTCTTGGCGTTTTATCGCATGAAGAGATGCGAGATGTGTGCCAAACGGTGATGAAAGAATACCAATATGAAAGGTTAAATCCCCATTCATATCACGGGCAAGCAGGACAAACAGCAATAGCGCTAGGCAGATATTTTGGTTCAGGTTGGGGGAAAAGCGAATTTACCTCTCATCAGTGGCTCCCTTATGCTTACACCGATTCTGTCTTTCCCGCTTTCACCGAAGAATTCGGAATGTTTGGCGCCTTTCTTCTGTTAGGTCTTTTTTTTGGTTTAATTTATTTTAGCTTTCAGGTAGTAGCTGTAGCTAGAGATGAATTCGGGAGATTGCTCTCGGCTGGCGTGACTGTATATCTTGCCATGCACGTGATCATTAATGTAGGGATGATGTGCGGCTTTCTTCCGATCACTGGAGTGCCTCTCATACTCGTCTCTTATGGAGGATCATCAGTACTTGCCACGATGATTGCTCTAGGAGTTTTACAAAGCGTTTATACAAGAAGGTTCACGTTCTGATGTTTATTTTTAATCCCGGGTGTTATCTAGCAGAAGGGGAAATTTTTTTAAGTTCATTTTCCTCTAGCATCCCTTTTTCCATGAAATGGCATGTCTTCCGTGAACAAGCGGGAATCATAGAGTGCTGTCAAGAGATCACTATTAAGGGATTTTCTGAAATCTTGTACAACCAATTCACCTTTACCAATCTTGAAGCTTCCTCGTTTGATGTTGCTATGGAAAATATCAACCTTGGGCTTATTGAAGGCAAAGCCATCAAATCCCCAAATTTTATCGGATGGGAGTTTCGCAATCTCAAGATCGATTATGAAGGTTATGAATATTATGAAGCAGTTGAAGAGGGTTATGCACTAAGAGCAGAATACACCTCTTCTGATGGTATGCGTACTGAAATCAAAGGCCATTTAAGTTGTAAACCAGTGGAGCAAGCAATATGAAAAAAGCTCTTTTTCTCATTTTATTAGCATCTTGCAGCTTTCGCTATGCTCCGATGACAGTATCGGATTACCAAAGCATAGAAATAGGCTCTAAGATCTCAGAAGTGCAAAGAAAATATGGCGATCCAGTTTCGATCCAAAATCGTGGAAATGATCACGTCTATGAATACATTATGCGTAATTATCTAGGGGATCAGCTCGTCAGTACAGTTCGCTATCTCTTTTATGTCGATGGCAGAGGGGTGATTGTCAATAAAATTACGACAACAACAGATGCTCCAGCCTTTGACCTTCTAGTTGATCCATCTCCACCGTAAGAGAGATTGCTGAAAAGCAGTAATAAAATTTTTAACTTAGACCAAAAAAAATCTAGGCGGATTTTGTCCGCCTAGATCATCAGATAAGATTAGGTTCTGACGTTGATGTCAACTCCAGCAGGAAGAGTGTATGTCTTCAAGCTGTCAATCGTTTTTGCCGTCGGATGGAGAATGTCAATAAGACGCTTGTGTGTTCGGATTTCGAACTGCTCGCGAGATTTTTTATCTACGTGAGGAGAACGAAGCACAGTGTACTTCTCAATACGAGTAGGCAGGGCGATAGGGCCAGAAACCTGAGCACCTGTACGCTGAGCGACTTCAACAATATCTGCCGCAGAGCGATCTAGGACACGGTAGTCGAAGGCGCGGAGTTTAATCCGGATTTTCTTCGCCTGTTTCTTAGATGAGGTATTCGTTGCCATATTTTTCCTTATTTCTTAGCAATTTCTTCTTGGAGTTTTTTAGGTACAGGCTCGAAACAGCTTGGCTCCATCGAGTAGCTTGCGCGTCCTGAAGAGATCGATCGCAACTGTGTGGAATATCCAAACATCTCTCCGAGTGGAACCTCAGCATCTACTTCGATTGTAGTTCCCTTCGATTTTTGAGAGAGGATGCGTCCGCGTCTCTTGTTAAGGTCACCAATAACATCTCCAAGAGATGTGTCAGGTGTTGTAACGCAAGTCTTCATGATAGGTTCAAGGAGGATAGGCGCATGTTTCTTTGCAGCTTCTTTGATTGCCATAGATCCGCAAATTTTGAAGGCCATCTCGCTTGAGTCGACTTCGTGGTATGATCCGAAGACGATAGCGATTTTAACGTCAACAAGAGGATATCCTGCGAGGGCGCCTGCTGTAAGTCCCTCGTTGATCCCTTTGATGACTGCAGGGACGTATTCTTTTGGAATCGATCCGCCAACGATCTTGCTGACGATTTCGTTTCCTTTGCCCCGCTCATTAGGTTCGATTTCGATGACGACGTGAGCATACTGACCACGACCGCCTGACTGTTTGATGTATTTTGTTTCGTGCTTTCCAGCTTGAGTAATGGTTTCTTTGTAGGAAACTTCTGGCTTACCTACGTTCGCTTCCACTTTGAATTCTCTGAACATACGATCGCGTAGAATTTCTAGGTGAAGCTCTCCCATACCGGAAATGATCGTTTGGCCTGTCTCTTCGTTTGTTGAAACACGGAACGTTGGATCTTCTTCTGAAAGTGATCCAAGAGCTTGCGCCAATTTTTCTCTGTCTTGTTTAGATTTTGGCTCAATTGCCATAGAGATAACAGGATCTGGGAAAACCATTTTCTCAAGAACTAACGGTTTGTCTTCGTTACAAAGAGTGTCTCCGGTTGTCGCTCCTTTAAGACCGATAACGCCGAAGATATCTCCTGTGTAGAAAGCATCTTTATCTGTTCTTGTGTTTGCATGCATCTCAAGAAGGCGAGAAACTCTTTCTTTTGTCCCTTTTGTGGTGTTGAGAAGAGCTGTACCTTTCATGAGTGTGCCTGAGTAGATACGGCAGAAAGTCAATCTTCCCACGTATGGGTCTGTCATCACTTTGAATGCGAGGATAGAAAGTGGGGAGTCATCAGCAGGTACGAGCTCGATTAGATCGTCTCCATCTACGCTCATTCCTTTGATCACGCCTCTATCAAGAGGTGATGGCATCCAACGGCAAACTGCATCAAGAAGAGGTTGAACACCTTTGTTTTTGAAAGCAGTTCCGCAAAGAACAGGGTTGAATCTGTTGGAGCAAACGCCTTTACGGATAATCGCGTGGATTTCATCTTCAGGGATTGCATCTGGATTTTCGAGAACTTTTATCATGAAGTCGTCGTTTGTATCATCGATAGTTGCGAGTTCTTCAAGAAGTTCTGAACGGAGTTTTTGGCATGTTTCTTTAAGATCTTCAGGAATCTCTTCAACTTTGTAGTCAGCCCCGAGAACGTCTGTGTCGAAAATGTAGGCTTTCATCGAAACGAGGTCCACCATTCCGCGGAATTCCCCTTCAGCTCCGATTGGGCAGTGTAATGCAACTGCTTTTGCGCCGAGTTTTTCTCTCATATCTTTAATACAGAAGAAATAATCAGCTCCTACGCGGTCCATTTTATTGATGAAGGCAACGCGAGGCACTTTGTAGCGGTCAGCTTGTCTCCATACAGTTTCTGACTGTGGCTGAACTCCGTCTACCGCGCTGAATACAGCAACAGCACCGTCGAGAACTCTTAAAGATCTTTCTACTTCAATAGTGAAGTCTACGTGACCCGGAGTGTCGATGATGTTGATTTTGCATTCTTTCCAATAGACCGTTGTGGCCGCAGAGGTAATAGTGATACCACGCTCACGCTCTTGTTCCATCCAGTCCATAGTAGCAGCACCTTCGTGCACTTCTCCCATGCGATGTAAACGACCACTGTAAAAGAGAATACGCTCAGTTACAGTCGTTTTTCCGGCATCAATGTGAGCCATGATACCGATATTACGTACATTCTGTAATTTGTCTTTTTCCGATCTAGTTGCCATGCCTTTTTGCCTTTTTTCAATAATGGGCTTTAGTGTTAAAGCTGTCTACTACCAGCGGTAGTGAGCAAACGCTTTATTCGCTTCAGCCATACGGTGTGTGTCTTCTTTTTTCTTAATCGTTGCGCCCTGGTTGTTGTAGCAATCGAGGAGCTCTTGGGTAAGACCTTGGATCATAGAACGTCCAGCCTTTCCTTTTGCATTCTCGATAATCCAACGCATAGCCATAGACATACGACGTCCTGCTGGAATTTCTACAGGTACTTGGTATGTAGCACCACCAATACGACGAGATTTAACTTCAACGAGAGGTTTAGCATTTTCTAGTGCGCGCTCGAAAGCTTCTTCTGGAGTAGGAGCGTCAGTTTTTTTTGAAAAGTTTTCAATAGATGTGTAGACAATTCTTGAAGCGATAGATTTTTTACCGCTTAGCATAAGTTTTTGAATAAACTTCGCTACGGTCTGACTGTTATAAACAGGATCAGCTTCAATAACGCGGTGCTCTGCGCGTCTTCTTCTGGACATAGTTACCTCTTATTTGCTCGGCTTTTTAGCGCCGTATTTAGATCTTCCTTGTTTGCGATCCTTTACGCCTGTAGCGTCGAGGGCTCCACGAACGATGTGATAACGAACCCCTGGTAGGTCGCGTACTCTTCCCCCGCGGACTAGTACAATGCTGTGTTCTTGTAAGCTGTGGCCGACTCCGCCGATGTATCCTGTGACTTCGATCCCGTTGGAAAGACGGATACGAGCTACCTTACGGAGAGCTGAGTTCGGCTTTTTAGGGGTCATTGTCTTAACTTGCAAACATACTCCGCGTCTTTGCGGGCATTTTTTGAGAGCAGCAGCTTTAATTTTTTTCTGCTTGTATGTCCGTGGTTTATTGATCAGTTGGTTTATCGTAGGCATAAGTTTCGCCTTTCTCCCTCTACTCGAATTTAAAAATATGCAGCAATATAGCCAAAATCCAGTTTTTCCTCTACAAAATATTTCTCAATTAATCTTTTTGAGTATAGAGTAAGGTCGAAATGGACATGATTCTTAGAGTGGTAAGCAGCAAGAATTGAATAGGAAAAAATGAAATATATAATATTTTTTTTAAGCTTAACAACTCTTTATTCCGCCGATCTTTACCTCCAAAATGTCAAGCCTATCATAAAAGAAATTTTAAATCAGCATGTAGAATTTAAAGAAATTACTCCATTGATCATGAAGAGGGCCTTTAGACTCTATATTTATCGATTTGATCCTCAACAGACCTATTTGACTACAGAAGAGATCAAACCCTTTCTTACCCGATCAGAAGAAGAATGGAATCAAGTCACGCAAAGATTCCTCAAGGAAGATTACAGCGATTTTCGGCTTTTGCAAGAAACAATCTTTAACGCAACCTTAAGAGCGCAGGATTGGAGAAAAAGCATCAAGAAATGTTTAATTGAAACACCCATGAATCAGCTGATTTCTTATTCAAAAGAAAAACAAAAATCGATCAAAGAAGTTTTTGATAAAAATGAATCAGATTGTGTTCTCTGGTTTGTCGATTATTGCAATGAGCAAAAATTAGAAGACCCTACAAGAGAAGAAAAGGAAAAAGCGCTCCATTTTTATGAAAAGATCAAGTTGAGAAAAGAGGAGGTTTATTTATCCACCTCAGATAAAGATTTTTCTTGTCAAATTCTCAAATCCGTTATTGCTAGTCTTGACGCACATAGCGCTTTTTA
>VGMA01000053.1 GCA_016866575.1 Chlamydiota bacterium | reverse complement strand
GTATTCTTGTTAACTTTATTGCCACTAACTATCAGAGGATTTTTTTGCATGCAAGCACAACAGGAAGTTACGATTAAGGATTTACTCGAAGCGGGAGCTCACTTTGGCCACCAGAGACAACGCTGGAATCCTAAAATGAAAAGATACATTTTCGAAGAAAGAAACGGCATTTACATCATTGACCTAGCAAAAACTATGCACCAGATTCGACAAGCAAGAGAAGTTGTGCAGTCGATTGTTGCAAAAAAACAATCCATCCTATTCGTAGGAACCAAAAAGCAGGCTAGAGATGTAGTCGAAGAGTGTGCAGACATTGCAGGCGAATTCTGTGTTTCTCACAGATGGCTCGGCGGAATGCTCACAAACTTGATGACCATTCGTCAATCTGTAAAGAAATTGGATCAAATCGAAAAAAGACTCGCTGCAGGTGGTGAGGGATTTACGAAAAAAGAGATTTCTGACAGCGCAAAAATCCAGGAAAAACTTGAGCGCAACCTCGCAGGTATGCGCGGAATGAGAAAATTGCCAGGTCTTGTAATCGTTGTTGATCCAAGCAAAGAGCACATTGCAGTAGCAGAAGCTAGAAAGCTTGGCATTCCTGTTATGGGAATTGTGGATACCAACTGCGATCCAGATCAAATTGATTATGTCATACCAGCTAACGATGACGCTCTTAAGAGCAACAAAATCATTCTTTCTTCATTAGCACGCGCTATTGCTGCTAAAAAGCAAGAGCTAGGAATTTCTCTTGATAAAGAAGAAGTTGTAGAAGAGCAAGAAGAGAAAAAACCTCGCAGAGCGCCAAAAGGTAGAAAATTTGACAGACACGAAGGCAAAGGTGAATCTGCTACAGGGGGAGAGCAATAATTATGGCAGTTGATGCAAAAACCGTAAAAGAGCTCCGTGATCGTACGGGCCTTGGAATGGGTAAGTGTAAAGAAGCTTTAGAGCAAGTCGGCGGAGACCTCGATAAAGCTGTAGAGTTCTTAAGAAAGGCAGGAGTTGCTTCTGCTGTGAAAAAAGAATCACGTGCTACTAATGAAGGCAGAATTGAAGCGATGGAAACAAGCGAGAAGATCGTTCTCGTTGAAGCCAACGCAGAGACGGACTTCGTAGTGAACAATGAAAGATTTGGACACTTCCACGTGAATGTTTGCCACGAACTTCTTATGAATGAATCTGCTTCTCTGAGCGATTTCATGAGCCAAAAATACAGCAAAAACCCAGAGCAAAGCATTGATGATTACCGCAAAGAAGTTGTGGCTGTTCTCGGAGAGAACATCGTAGTTTCTCGCGTTTTATCCATCACAAAACGTCAGGATTGCTCATACTCTTTCTATTCGCACATGGGTGGAAAAATTGTTACTGTTGTAGAGATCAGCGGCGCAGCAGATGAAGCGCAACTTGCTAAAGAGATTGCTTTACACATAGCAGCAGAAGCCCCAGATTATCTATCTTCACAAGATATTCCATCAGAGATTGTAGATAAGGAAAGAGAAATTGCCGCAGCGCAAGTAAAAGGCAAGCCAGAAAACATTATTGAAAAAATTGTTGATGGAAAACTCAAAGCCTTTTATGAGCAAGTTTGTTTGCTAAATCAGAAGTTCATCAAAGATCCGTCAATCACGATTTCTGATCTAGTAGCAGCAAAAGGAAAAGCAGCTGGAAAAAATCTTTCAGTAACAAGATTTATCCGCTGGCAAATAGGCAGGTAATTTGAAGTGACAAGAAGAGTATTGATCAAGTTGTCCGGTGAAGCGCTTCTTGCGAAAGGGCAGGAATTCGGACTTGATCATCACTCTTGTCAAGAAGTTGCCCGTACCATCAAAGAGGTCTATGATGCAGGAGTGCAGATTGGCCTTGTTGTAGGTGCGGGCAATATTTTTAGAGGTAATTTAGCCAAGGCTTTTGGCTTCGAACGAACAGCAGCAGACCATATCGGTCTTTTAGCTACCGCGATCAACGGACTTGCATTGAGTCAAGTTCTTGCAACATTAGGCTGTAAAGTAAGAGTGATGAGCGCTAGAACGCTCGATGGTATCGTAGATACCTACAACTGGATGCAAGCCAAACTTTACATGCAAGAAGGTTCTATTGTCATTTTTGTCGCTGGAACAGGAAATCCATTTTTTACTACCGATACCGCAGCAGCTCTTAGAGCAAGTGAAATGAATTGTCATGAGCTGGTAAAAGCTACAAAAGTTGATGGCATATACAGCCAAGACCCTATTTTGCATCAAGATGCCATTTTATATGATAAACTTACCTATAGCCAAGCTTTAAGCGATAATTTGAAAGTAATGGATGGAGCGGCTATAGCTTTATGTAGAGACAACAAAATTCCCATACGAGTAGTCAATTTATTCAATCGAGAGGCCATGGTTGAAGCAGCAGTGAACGGCCGTGGCGGAACATTAGTAACAGGAGATGCTTTATGAACGTACTAGAAGAAACAAAAAAAAGAATGAAAGAAGCTGTAGAGCATTTAAAAAAAGATTATAAAAATCTCCGCTCTGGAAGAGTCAATCCTGCGGTATTAGACGGCATCACCGTAGAGTTATACGGCTCGCAAATGTCGCTAAAATCAATAGCAACTGTTTCAGTTCAAGAAAGACAATTGATAGTTACCCCTTTCGATAATAGCAGCCTTCATGCTATAGCAAAAAGTATAGAGCATTCACCAGTTAGGCTGCAGGCGACTGTGGATGGAAAAATTGTACGCGTTCCTATTCCTCCGATGACAGAAGAAGTTCGTAAGGATGTAGCAAAGCAAGCGAAGAAAAAATGTGAAGATTCGAAGGTTGTCATCCGTCAAGTACGTCGAGAAAGCAATGAAATGATCAAAAAACAAAAAGAAGATGGAATTATTGCTGAAGATGCGATGAAGAGATTAGAGAAACAGATTCAAGAACTTACGGATGAAAATTGCAAGGTGCTTGATGAAATTTACAAAGAAAAAGAAAAAGAAGTGATGACAGTATAGACAAAAAATCAGAATTTCTGTAAGCTTACTGCTGTAAAACGACGGCCCGTTCGTCTAGTCAGGTCTAGGACACAAGATTTTCATTCTTGCAACAGGGGTTCGAATCCCCTACGGGTCATAAAACACGATCTCATAGCTCAGTTGGTAGAGCATATCACTTTTAATGATAGGGTCGATGGTTCGAGTCCATCTGAGATCAAATTCCCCTCTTAAATTCATTGTCTTTTTCCTAAATCTTGATATAATGACTCATCTTTAGATTTAGGAGTTTTATGGCTAAGCTCTATTTTTACTATTCTGCGATGAATGCAGGAAAAAGCACGACTCTTTTGCAGTCGAGTTACAACTACCGAGAAAGAGGGATGCAGACACTCCTCTTTGCCCCAAAATTTGACGATCGATTTGGATCACCGGCTATCTATTCACGCATTGGTCTGATGCAAGAAGCTATTTTATTTGATAAAGATTTCAGTATCTTTTCAGCAACCAAAGAAGCGTTAGAGAATATGGAAAATCTTCGCTGTGTTCTGCTTGATGAAGCACATTTTTTGACAAAAGCGCAAGTAGCTGAGTTAGTGGCAATCGCTAAAGAGCTTTCTATTGCTGTTTTGACTTATGGTCTTAGAAGTGATTTCTTGGCAGAGCCTTTTGAAGGAAGTAAATATTTACTAACTTGGGCTGATGAGCTTGTCGAAATCAAGACAATCTGCCACTGCGGCAGCAAAGCGACAATGAATGTCCGCATTGATGCTCAAGGACGGCCTGTGACAGCAGGAGAGCAAGTGCAAATTGGAGGAAACGATAGCTACGTTTCTGTTTGCATGAAACATTTTAGAACCATGGTCCCTATTAATGGAGTTTCTGTATGAAAAAATGGCTTGTTTGCCTTTCAGCAGCATTGTTTTTTGCTTACGAACTAGTCCAAATGCACATGATGAATTCAATTTCTACCATGTTGATGCGAGATTTGCATCTTAATGCGACAAGTTTTGGTCTAGTGAGTGCAACGTATTTACTTGCCGATGTGATTTTTCTTTTACCGGCAGGGATCATTTTGGATCGCTATTCGACAAGAAAAGTGATCTTAACAGCACTATTTTTCTGTATATTGGGCACATTAGGCTTTGGATTTGCCAATAGCTTATGGTTTGCATGCATTTGCCACTTTTTATCAGGAATCGGAAATGCCTTTTGTTTTTTGAGCTGCATGATGCTTGTTTCTAGATGGTTTCCTAGAGAAAAACAGGCTTTTGTGGTAGGTCTTATGGTCACAATCGGCATGCTTGGTGCGGTGATCGCTCAGGCGCCTTTTTCATCTTTAGCTAAAATTTTTGATTGGCGTGGTGCTTTATTCATTGATGCTGGCATAGGCTTTGGAATTTTAGGGCTGATTTATGCGTTTGTCAAAGATGCTCCAGCTGATGAAATCATCAGAGAAAAGCTAGCAAATGCGCCATTTTGGAGTTTAGTGCGTAGCTCCCTATTCAACTTGCAAAATATTTCTTGCGGCCTTTATACCGGTTTAATGAATCTTCCTTTGATGATCATCAGCGCGGTTTGGGGAAGCCTATTTTTGATGCAAGTTCATTATATTCCTAGCGAAACTGCGGCGTTTATAGTAAGTATGATTTGCATGGGAACAATCGTTGGATCACCACTATTTGGCTGGATTTCCGATAAGATGGGCAAAAGACGTTTGCCGATGCTTTTAGGAGCTCTAAGCTCATTTGTTGTCATGATGCTGATTATCATGCTGCCTCATCCATCACAAGCGATTTTAACGGTGCTATTTTTCCTTTTAGGGCTAACGACAAGTACGCAAGTTTTGGGCTACCCGATGATTACAGAAAACAATCCTAAAGAGCTCACAGGAACTTCCATGGGAGTTGCAGCCGTTATTATTATGGGATTAGCAGCGTTTATACAGCCACTATCAGGCAAGCTCATCGATTGGCACTGGGATGGCAAGATGGCAGGAGGAATACCTATCTATTCAGTAAGCGATTTTCACACTGCATTCATGATTTTCCCGTTAGCATTTTTACTTTCTTTTTTACTCATCTTTTTGATCAAAGAAAGCAAACTGGCAAAAATACGAGTGTAATATGTATCAAGATAAGACCGTGAAGGCAATCATTTTAATGGCAGGTCAGGGGATCCGTTTTGGAGCCAATTCCCCTAAGCAATTCCATAAATTGGGCGGAAAAGCGGTCTATCTTCACTCTCTTCAAGCTATGCAAGATCATGAATGGATTGATGAGGTGGTGCTTGTCACCCCTTTTGAGTGGATGCAAGAGGTAAGTAAAGAGGTATCGGTTTTTACGCAAAAACCGATACATGTAGTAAGAGGTGCAAAAGATCGGCAGGGATCGAGCTGGCAGGGGATTTTGGCACTAGGACCTGATACTGATATTGTATTGATTCATGACGGTGTTAGGCCATTTGTTAGCCAAGAAATTTTACAAAAAAATATTGAAAAAGCAGCAATCCATCAAGCTGTAAATACGTGTATACCTACGTATGATACGTTAGCGATCATCGATGATCAACGCTTTGTTAAAGAAATTCCTGATCGCTCTAAATTTCTTCGAGGACAAACCCCGCAAACATTTTCCTACGATTTGATAGTAAAAGCTCACTTAGAAGCGCAAAGAAAAAATGAAGTTGTAACAGATGATTGCTCTCTTGTTTTGGCAATAGGCGCTCATCCTTATGTTGTCGAAGGCTCTGATGACAATATCAAGATCACTACAGAACTAGATCTTTTCTTGGCAGAACAGCTTTTGTACATGAAAAAAAAAGAGGTGATGATTTTTTCTGATAGACTCGATTCTCTCAAAGGAAAAGTTTTTATTGTCGTCGGCGCAAGTGGCGACATTGGTAAAGCGATATGCAGCGAGCTATCAAATCGTAAGGCTCAAGCGATCAGTGTGAGCCGCTCTTCAAGTACATGGCCTTGTGATGTCACAAATAGTGAAGAGGTGAAAGCAACCTTTTCAAAAATCAAAGAAACTTATGGATCAGTAGATGGTGTCATCAATAGCATGGGACATCTACAAGTAGCAGATCTACACGTTCTAGAAGATGAAATGATTGAAAAGCAAGTAAATGTCAATTTAACAAGTGCCATCTTGATTTGTAAACATGCAGCTGTCAAAGAAAAAGGGCACATCATCAATATCGCTTCTTCAAGCTATTCGCGAGGAAGAAAATCTTATACGGTCTATTCGGCAGCAAAGTCTGGTTTAGTCAATTTTACTTTAGGTTTTGCAGAAGAAAGAACAGATTTATGCATCAATGCCGTTGTCCCTCAAAGAACCAAGACTAAGATGAGGCTTGCCAATTTTCCATTAGAATCGGAAGATGCCCTCCTAACACCTCAAGAAGTTGCCCTTGAAGTTGTCAAGATTTTATCGATCGAACATATCACCGGTGAAATCATCCCTATCACAAAGAAGCCAGTTCATCCTAGATCGGAAACCATCCGGTAGTAGGGGCCTATTTTACACAGCAAGAGAGCTTTTTTCGTATAAAGAGCGGATGATTCTACTTCTGGCTTCATCAAGCTTTGTAATGTTTTCTCCTGAGCTTAAGAGATAGCCTCTTCTCAGTTGAAAAAATAGCGAAGAAAAGAAGTGCTCAGGCACATCCTTGATCCATTCGAGTTTTCCTCCAAGATGGGCAAGACTTACATTTTTTAACGCCTCTTCAGTTTTGAGCTGGTGACAAAAACAAAGTAGTCCATGCGCTCTTGAGATTTTATCTACCATTTCAGAAGGAAGTTCTTGCTTCATCTTTTCTCGCATGCTTTTTTCTTTTTCTACCACATTTTTGATAGTCTCTAATAAAACTTGCAGTATTGTCTCTTCGTTGATGCCGATCTTGAAGCGGTTTTCTATCACAACAAGATCGCCTATGAATTCCTTTTCCTCTCCAAGGCCATAAATGATGACATCTTCTGGCAGCATTTCGATCAAGGTTTCTAAATGTTTCCCTTGAATTAAAGCAGGAAGATGCAAAAAACCTCTAGCCACAAGAGCTGTTCCCGCCATTTTTGGGTCTGCGGTGAGATAGCCGAATTGCGGATGGAAGGCAAAACGGATAAGTGAAGTAAGCTCATTTTCGATATTGAGTAGATCTTTCCAAGCAGTTGTTGAAGGATTAGAGGAGCTCATCAAATATAGATGCAGATGATCTTCAGGGTGGATGAGTGCAGAAAAATTTCCTGTATCGTCGATTACAATTCCTTGATCATTTTCTATGTGAGGAAGTGTAGATAAAAACCTTTCTTGCCAAAGTTCACGGTGAGAGGCGCCTAACTCATTTAAAGAAAAATAGAGCGGATTTTTTAGTAAAGAGAGCTTAAGTAAGGCTTCTTTTAGCAAGGCGTGGGTTGTGTTTTTTTGCTCAGGGCTCATCTTTTCAGAAAAAGGGTATTTGTCGATGTTGCGCTTTAAGATAAATTCAGTTCCAAGCCAGATAGAACATGACTCTTGCCAAATATTTTTTCTAAGCTGCTCCATGATTTCTCTCCATCAACGTTTTGATTTTATCTCTTAATAAGGCGGCTTGCTCGTAATTTTCTGAAGCTAGCGCTTCAGTAAGAGCGATATGTAGATTTTCTAGTTTCTTAGGAATCGGTGTTGTATTTTCTACATCCAAAGGGGCTCTTCCCACGTGAAGCAAAATGGGATCCATCTGAATGCAAGAGGGGTCAAAAACCATTGGAATGGCCCCTTCCTCTTTGAGCCTTTTAGTGACACTATCTTGAAAAGCGGTATAACACTCAGGACATCCAAGGTTTACATTTTGATCATAAGAAGTTTTGCATAAAGGGCATTTTAGGCTGCTTTTTTGCGTATCATCCTCTTTTTTAGAGAGTTTTTGCATAAGACAAGGGCAGTCGCGGCACATTTGGAAGGTTTCAACCTTCCCTTGTTGGATCTCTTTATAGATAATAGATGCTTTCTTTTGACAATTAGTACATTCAATAGGTCTTTGATTCATATTAAAACCGCCTTTATTTATTTTTATTTAAAAAATAAGAATAAAATGTAACTAATAAATTAAAAAGAGAGGTCTTTATGAAAAGAACAATATACACTTTAGCTTTTCTTCCTTTTATTGCATTTGGAGTAAAGACTGTAGCAGATGAGGGAAGTCTTTACAGCTCTTTCGAAATCATGGCTGATGCTGCAAATTCATCACCAAATGGCTATTCCTCAACCCAAATGACTCAAGAACAAGAAGCTTATGTTAAATCAAAGCTCAGCAGCGATCTCTACGCTAGATATCAAAAATTGACACCCGATCAAAAGATGCAAGTGTTTGAAGCGCTTTTGCCTGATTATGATACAGATAGCATGTCTGAAGCAGAAATAAATGATATTTCAGAGGTAAAGGCTCTTACATTGATTGAAGCATTTGAACAACAAAAGATCATTTTTGAAGAGACTCAAAATCCAACACCAGCAGAGCAATCGATTGAAGAAGGTAAAACAGGGACACCTGCAAATTTGGCAGATATCCAGATGCAAAAACTTGGCGCTATGCCAGATACTCCTGCATCAAAAGCAGAGCAAAAACAAAATTAAGCTATTTATAGATTTTAGATAAAATAGGGGAAATAGAAATTTCCCCTATTTTATTCGTGGTAGTGAGTAATTAGTCCTGGATTGATGTAAAAACGATCAAATCCTTTGTTGCTCATACTTGCATGCAAGGCCACGTGTTCACAAATCTCTGGCAAAATGGCCGATTTTTTTCGAATAAGCCAGCGATTTTTTGTCTTTGATCCTGGCAATACATAGATAATTTCATGGGGCAGGTTGCGTCTATTTTCTACTGTATCGAGCATATGCCTTGAAGCTAAGGCGTACTTTCTTTTAAGTGAATCATAGATAGCAGCATATGGGTGGCCGTCGATTCTTGCTTGATCGAGCCAGCGCTTTGTAGCGATATCGACATCATGAGTAACAACGCCGCTATAGCGCGATTTTTTTAACGAAGCGCGTTTATAAATCGCTAAACCGTTAAAGGCAGAGTAGACAGGGTGCCAAGGGTGTTCTTTAGGAATGGAAAACCAATCTTTATGATCCCACCACCACTTTCCAAGCATTTCTGGTCCTAATGGAGATTCTTTAGCTCTAAAAGCAAATAGATCATAAAAGCGCCCATCAGGAAGCAGGCCATTTGCAAACACTCCGTCCCACTCGATTTCAGTTTCTCCGGTAGTTTTAAGAATTTGATCAATATTCCACAGTTCACCAAAATCCATATCTGCCATCAAAACAAAATCAAAATCTTGGTATTTAGAACTTAAAGCTTCTTCTAAGACTCGATTTCTTGCCATAGCAATCACTTCAGTTCGAGTCACTTTTTGAGAAGGGCATCTGCTAAGAAGCTCTTTATGTCCTAAAAATTCTGAAAAAATGGTCACTTTGGGATTTTTTTTGGCCCACTTTAAGAGTTTTTTTTGCGTTTTGTCGTAAGAATTGTTTTCGTAGATGATGATGCGGTAATCATCGTAGGCTTCGCCGCATTTAGTCATCGATTCCATGATGAAAGGGAGCTTTTCTTCGACATTTTTGCAAACGCCGCATATGAGGATTTTTCCTCTCTCGCTTGCTTCAAGAGAGAAAAAGAAGGTAAAAAGGAGAAAATATTTAATTATAGCGTTCATAAATTACTTTTGTAGAGCTGGGTAGGTAAAAAAGATGAGGTGGATGAAATTCACCATGAAATGGGTGATGATACTGCTTTCAATCGATTTTGTGATCGCAAATATTGTTCCATAAGCAAATGAAGCAAGCAGCGCTGCAATAAAATACGACATAGAAGGAACAAATAAGAGATGTATTGAGGAAAAGAGTAGAGATACAACTAAAATTGCAAGGACATTGGAGGCTTTATTGTTTAGCCCGAGCGTGATCTCTCTTTGTAAAAATCCGCGAAAAAAGGCTTCTTCAGGAATCACAACCAAAAAAAGATTGGTTAATAAAAAAATAGGAAAGAAAGAAAACCATTTAACATCCCATGCAATCAAATGGGTTTTATAGCTAAATCCTAAAAGCACTAAGATCACAAGTAAGCTCCATGAAAAAGATTCAAGCAGCACCTTCACAAGTCTCATTTTGCTTCTGATTAGCGGAAGATAAAGGCCTAGTGTAAAAAGACCAATAAAGGGTTTGTCAAAATTGATATACCATCTAAAATTCATGCTATTGGCACTCATTTTTAAATTGTCGGCGACTAAGGGGTTTTTAAATCCCACGGCAAGATGGAAAATGAAAGCAAAAGATATAACACTAGCAACTGTTACTAAGCAAAATCTGACCCATCCTTTAAGATCTTTAGAAATGCCATAGTGACAAAGAAATAAAATTGTTATGGGTATAAGAGCAATCGGTGTAACAATTTTTGCTAAGTAGGCAAACAGAAACGATAAGCTTAGTAAAGATCCCCAAATATAGATCTTTTTGTGCACCCACATGCTAATAATTGCTAAATCATTAGAGTA
>VGMA01000052.1 GCA_016866575.1 Chlamydiota bacterium | reverse complement strand
AAAGTAAGAAAATGCGGCGGTGTCTATAAACTGACAAACTGCTGCAGATATAATCATTGTGAAAGGAAGGGGTAGATGTTTTCTCAATCTAGAAAATAACTCTACATCGAGTCTTTGCATGATAAATAAAATCACAAAAGAGGATAAGAAGATGCGTGGTGTAGTAGCAAGTATCTGATAAAAAGAGTGATGAACAGTATCAAAAGAAGAGGGTATATACAATAAATGGATTTGGGATAAGAGAGCAAAAGCTAGCAAAATGAATGAACCTTGTACGGTTTGTTTTTTTGCTTCTTCTTTGCCAAAATGTTCTTGTAGAAGATTTAGGGCAAATATTCCCCCAATCGTATAAGCATCTGAAGCAGTTACAGTAAAAGAAAATAGCTCGATTTGTTTAGTAACAAATAGATTTGCAAGAAGAAAAAAGAGGGTGGAGAGGAGCGATAGGGCGATTTTACCAAACCGAGCTGCGATCAGTATAAAGGCAATTAAAATAGAGGTGTGTAAAAAAAAGTAGTACTCGTTCATCTAAACACTACGGTTTTATTGCCATTTAATAAGATTTTTCTTTCGATAAAATATTTGATGCATCTTGATAAAACAAGCGCTTCAACGTCTGAGCCATAACGAACGTAATCTTCTACGCTGTAGCGATGATTAACTCGGATCACTTCTTGGCAAATGATCGGACCTTCATCGAGATCAGATGTCACATAATGGCCTGTGGCTCCTATCAATTTTACACCTCTTGCATGCGCCTGGTGGTAAGGTTTACCCCCTTTGAATGAAGGAAGAAATGAATGGTGGATATTGATAGCGATCCCTTCTAGTTCCTTGCATAGCTCTTCTGAAAGAATTTGCATGTATTTTGCAAGGACTACTAGATCAGCTTTTGTCTCACGAACGATTTGTAAAATTTTTTGTTCCTGCTCTTGTTTTGTCTCATTAGTTACAGGTAGGTAAAAGAAGGGGATTTTGTACCATGAGGCCATTTCTCTTAAATTTTCATGGTTAGAGATAATCGCCGGTATCTCAATTTGTAGCTGCCCCTCCATTTTTTTATTCAAAATATCACTCAAGCAGTGGCTCTGTTTAGAGACGAGCAAGACAACTTTAGGTTTGTATTCTGTATCTTGGATATGGATATGCCATAAGTAGGTTTTGCCAAGTTCTTCTAATGAAGCTTGGATAGGCTCGATTTCTTCGCAATCGAATACTAAGCGCATAAAAAATTGTTTTGTATCTAGATCGCTAAATTGATCAGAGGAAAAGACAAAACAGCCTTGCTTGGCAAGTACGTTAGTAATAGCAGCAACAATGCCGATGCTGTCTTGGCAAGAGATTGTTAAAATGAATTTTTTCTTTTTCATACGCTTTTGTGTTGAGTTGAAAAAGGGATTCTAACATAGTAAACATTAATCCTAAAGAAGGTTATTCTATGAAGTCGCCGATTCGGGTTGCTATCACTGGAGCTGCTGGAAATATAGGCTATGCTCTAGTTTTCCGTATTGCAGCAGGGGATGTTTTTGGTAAAGATCAGCCTGTCATTTTACATTTATTAGAAATTCCGGGTGCAGAAGATAAGCTTAAAGCGCTCAAAATGGAGCTTGAGGATTGTGCTTTACCACTTCTCAAAAATTTAGTAATGGGTGTAGATCCTTTTTTTGTCTTTGAAGGGGTTGATTATGTAGCAGCCATTGGCGCTATACCAAGAGGACCTGGGATGGAAAGAAGAGATCTTTTAGAAAAAAATGCTAAAATTTTTGTAGAGCAAGGAAAGGCTTTAGAAAAATGCGGCAACATGAATGTCAAAATGCTTGTTGTTGGCAATCCTTGCAACACGAATGCACTTGTCGCGATGCATAATGCACCTTCGATCGCCAAGGAAAACTTTTTTTCTATGACCATGCTAGATGAAAATCGTGCAAGAACCCAACTAGCAATCAAATCAGGCAAAGAACTAGAAAAAGTAGAAGTGATTGTTTGGGGCAACCATTCTCCCACAATGATTGCTGATTTAGATAACGGAAAGATTGAAGGCAAACCCATCAGAGAGGTAATCCATAATAGGGTCTGGCTTGAAGAAGAGTTTATTCCAATGATCCAGCAAAGGGGAACTTCTGTGATCAAGACTCGAGGAGCTTCTTCAGCAGCTTCTGCAGCACACGGAGTTGCTTCAGCTCTAAAAGCGCTTTATCAAGATGGGCCAACATTTTCTATGGGTGTTTGTGCCCATAACAATCCTTATGGCATTTCTCAGGATTTGATCTATTCATTTCCTTGTAGAAGAGAAAAGGGGAAGATCAGTATTGTATCTGGTCTAAAACATGGCAGCTTTGTAGAAGAAAAAATCAAAGCTAGCGAAAAAGAATTAAAAGAAGAAAGAGACGCAGTCAGGATGTACTTGAAGGAGTAATATGGCTAAACTGATACATGAAATAACAGATGAAAGTTTGGAAACAGGTCTTCGTGGAATTCCGGTGGGTTACTGTGTAACTTCTAGAGTGGATCCTCAAGAAGGGCTTTTTTATCATGACAAGCCGATAAAGGAATTAACCCATTATTCTCCTGAAGCGGTTCTTTATTTTCTCCATTCTTGCAATCTTGAGACAGGGCCCGGCCTACAGAGCTTTTTAGAAGACTTAAAAAAGCGCGCTACATTGTCTAGAGAGTCTAAAGATGCAATTGCTGCTTTGCCAAGAAGGCTGCACCCCATGGAAATGTTTAGTGCAGCTTTACTGATTGTTGGCGGGTTAGAAGGCAAAAATAACTACCGAGAAGACTGCCTTGATATAATAGCTAAGCTGCCAGAAATTGTAGCTTGTGTAATCAATCATCACGCAGGCTGGAGTGAAGCAACAAAATCAAATCCTGAGCTTGGATACATAGAAAATTTTGTGCAGATGCTCAGCATACCGGGCGATATTGACAAAGTAGCTTTTTGTGAATTCTTAAGGCTTTTTTATATCCTGCATATGGATCATGGGGGAGGCAATCTTTCAGCGTTTACAGGAAAAGTGATTGCTTCAGGACTTTCTGATATGTACATGTCCCTTTCAGGAGCTATGTGCGCATTAGCTGGTCCAAGGCATGGATATGCTAATCAGCAGGCCTTAGAATTTGTTAAAGAAGCGCATGCTCGATTAGGGGATTATCCTAATGAAAAAGATACAGAGACTTTTATTCGCGATAAACTGATGAAAAAAGAGCTCATCTATGGTTTTGGACATGCCGTGCTGCGTGTAGAAGATCCAAGAGCTACCATTTTTTATGAATTTGCAAGAGAGCACGTTCCAAATCACCCCTTAGTAAAAGTGGCCCTTAGAATACGGGAGGCAGGTACAAAGGTTCTTAAAGAGGACCCAAAAGTTGCATGCCCTTATCCAAATATTGATGCAATGTCAGGAACTCTTTTAACAGCGCTGGGATTTCCTTATCCTGATTACTATACCGTATTATTTGGCTTGGCTAGATCCGCAGGAATTGTGATGCAGATAGTTTATGAGAGAATGATAGCCAGGGGAGGAAAAGGAACCCCAATTGTACGTCCAAAATACTTTTATAAGCCTAAAGGGACATGTTAATGGAGCTAATTTTTAATCGAGCTATTTCAAAGACCTTCTCTTACCGAAAGTTTTGGTTTGTATTTCCCGTTTTGATGCTATGTGGATTGCTAATTGTTTTATGTAGAAGTCTTTCTTTTGAAGCGCACCGCTGGGTAGTGTTGAGCTTAGGATTTTTGCCCGTTTTCCTTTGTGCAGGGATTTTTCTTGCGCTAGGGGTCATTTTAAGCCGCATGTATTCTCAAGAAGTACGTGGTCAAACAGCAGAAATCAAAACCATTTTTAGACAATCCTTAGAGATTTTGATCGGTGTGGCCTATCTTTCTTTGCCGCTTATTCTTTGCTACGCTTGTCTATGGGCGGTGATGGGAATTTTTTATCTTTTAAAAGCGATACCTTTGATTGGCTCTACGATGAGTGTTCTTTTGTCTTTCGGACCTTTTCTGCTGGTTTGTGGATCTCTAGCATTGAGCCTTTTGACGTTAGGAATGCTCTTTTTTGTAACGCCCTATTTAGCATTAAAAAAAGAAATAGGTTTTGAGATAGCTAAAGAGCTTTTGGCTCACGTAACAATTAATCCTTACAAAAATATCACGTTACTATTTGCAGGTTTGCTTCCTGCAATTTTTGTTGTGAGCTTTCTTTCGATTGCAGCGATTCTTACAGGATCCAATTATACAGTACCACCCGATGTGCTTAGCGTTTCTATGCAGTGGTTTTTTATCATGATCCCTTTTACAGCGATTATGACACCAACAGTTGTCTTCTTTTTCAATTTTGCGACAGAGAGTTTTGTTCTAGTGCGCAAAAGTGCAATGAAGCAAGAAAAGGAGCAAGAGGCTTGCGCGTCGCAGTCGTAGGGGCAGGTCTTGCGGGACTTTCAGTATGCTTTCATTTGATAGAAAAAGGGTTTTCAGTAACGTTATTTGAAAAAAAGGGTCCTGGAAAAGGTGCTTCAGGAGTGGCTGCAGGCCTTTTACATCCCTACGTAGGCCTTAAAGGGCTCAGATCGCAATTTGCAGCTGAAGCGATAGAAGAGGGGAAAAAGCTCCTTCAAGTAGTAGAAAAACACTCCTCTTTACCCATTTATCAAGGTCAGGGTATTTATCGCATCTTATGGGAAAATCCCCCTCAAGAGGAGGATGTGATTTTCCAAAAAGATCAAGAAATTGGTTTCGGATTGAAACAAGATGCGTATCTAATCAGCTCCGGTACAACGGTTTTTATAGCTAGATACCTAGAAGCTCTTCTTTCTTATTTAGAGAAAAAAGGTTTAGATTATGTAGACAAAGAGATCTTAGATTTGAAGCCCATACCTGGTTTTAATCACACCGTTTTTGCATTAGGAGCGGGACTTAGAAAATTTTCGATTGATCTACCTATTCAATATGTCAAAGGGCAGATCCTTTCATGCGCTTTTTCTAGAGAAAGTAGTATGAGTGTGATAGGAAAGGGGCATATCTCTCTAACAGAGCAAAAAGGGATCGTTCAGATAGGAAGCAGCTATGAGCATGATTATCAAGATGATTTACCCGATATAGATAGGGCGATACGCTTTTTAGAGCCAAGAATCAAAAGCTTTTTTCCTTATTGGGATGAGATCAAAATTTTGGATTGCTATTCAGGTATTAGAGTTGCAAGGAAAAATGGGTATTTACCTTTCTTAGAGCGGCTAGATGAGCGTTTATGGCTACTAGCTGGCATGGGATCAAGAGGTCTTCTCTATGGAGCGCTCTATGGACGCAATCTTGCCAATTTGATAGAATCGGCAAAATGAGAAATTCATTAATTATTTTAGGTAGCGGCGGATCCTTAGGGGTGCCGGTAGTGGGCTGTTCATGTAAGGTTTGCCACTCAAGTTCAGAAAAAAACAAACGTCTGCGCTCATCTGTTTTTCTTAAAATCCAAGGGAAAAACATCCTTATAGATCCAGGTCCTGACGTCCGTTTGCAGTGCTTAAAAGCAGGAATAGATCACCTAGATGGTGTGATTTTAACCCACGTGCATCACGATCATGCCGCAGGTGTAGATGAATTGCGCGTTTTTCCTTTATTTAGAGAAGGGAAATTCCCTTTTTTGCTATCAGAATTTTCTCATGAAGAATTGGTAAGAAGATTTCATTACATCCAAAAGAATTTTGTTTTTCAGCCTTTAAAAGAAATGAAAGGGGAAACTGAATTTTTAGGCATCAATATCCGTTTTTTCACTTACCATCAATTAGGGATACCTGTCTTAGGTCTTCGTTTTGGCAATGTAGCTTATGTCACTGATATCAAATACTATACAGATGAAATTATCGAAGATTTACAAGGGTTAGACTTTTTGATTATAAGCGCAATCAGAAAAGAAAATCCAAGTCCTGCTCATCTATTGATTCCAGAAGCTTTAGATTTAATCAATAAAATAGCTCCAAAACATACTTACTTAACGCATTTATCGCATGAAGTAGAGCATGAAGAAATCAATGAAGAGCTCCCTTCGAATATAGAGCTAGGCTACGATGGGTTAGAAATATGTTTTGTTTAGGAGCTATATGCTAGCGGATAGTTTTTTCCTTTTTTTAGCTTTTATCCCTATCTTTTTTCTATTTAAAGCCTATCTACAAAGCAAACAGAATAAAGATCTAATCAATGTAATTATTGGAATAATTGTTGTTTGCATGCTTTTTCTTGCGATGTTGAAGGATTGGTTTTCTTTGCATGAGCAAAAGATATGGTATTTGCAACTTGTTTTTGCTTTTATTGCCATTAGCCTTATATTTGTTTACAAGAGAAGATGGCGCGTTTGTTTATCTATCCTATTTATCGGTGTCATCAGTCTGATTACTTTTTTACTCCGTGGGGCTTAACTTATGAACAAGACAGCATTTTTGATAACAGTATATCAAGATCAAAGGGAAAAAGAGCATGCCCTAGAGTATCTTAGAGAACTCAATGAACTAGCCAAAACTTATGGTTTTACAGTAGTCGGTGAGTATGTATATATGATCCGAAAATTTGATGCCGGCAGCTACTTAGGAGAAGGGAAGATTGAAGAACTTTCTCAAAGAGCTACAGAGCTTGGGGCTGAGATCATCGTTTTTGACGATGAAATTACTCCAAATCAGCAAAAAAATCTCGAAAAGGGCTTTAAAAGACCAGTAATGGATAGAACAGAGCTGATTTTAGAGATCTTTGCTGAGCACGCTCAAACAAAAGAAGCTAAACTACAGATTGAATTAGCACAAGTTCGCTATCAATTGCCTCGCTTGAAGAGGATGTGGACACACTTATCTAGACAAAGGATGAGTGGAGGACACCTCAAAGGAGAAGGGGAAAAGCAGATTGAGATTGATAGAAGGATTTTAAAAAGACGAATCCAGATGCTAGAAAGAGAAATTGATGAAGTTAAGCTTCAAAGGGAGACAAAAAGAAGAGCAAGATTGCGCTCAAAAGTCCCTTCTTTTGCGATTATAGGATATACGAACGCTGGCAAGTCTACTCTTTTAAATGCTCTAACAGATGCTGAGGTTTTAGTAGAAGATAAACTGTTTGCAACATTAGATACCACATCAAGACAGTTTTTACTTCCAAACAATCAAAAAATCGTTTTGATTGATACTGTAGGATTCATTAGAAAACTGCCTCATGCGCTTGTTGCAGCGTTTCGAAGCACACTCGAAGAGGTCGCTCATACCGATATCTTGCTCCATCTAATCGATGTATCTCACCCATATGCTTTTGAACATGCAGAAGCAACATATGAGGTTCTCAAGGAATTAAAAATCGATGAAAATAAGCCGATTATTACCGTTTTAAACAAAATCGATTTATGTGAAGATCGAGAGAAACTGACCAAGTTTCGCATAAGATATCCAAAAACTGTTCGGATATCTGCCTTGACTAAAGAAGGTTTTGATGATTTATATCAAGAGATAGAAAATGCGATCAAAGAACTAAGAAAGCCTCTTAGATTGAAAATACCGCAAAGTCAGTATGCTCTAATTAGTGAATTGCTTCGTCTTGGCAATGTGCTAAGCACAGAATATGAAGATAACGATGTAGTGATGGAAATAGAAGTGCCGACAGAGCTTGAATACAAAGTTAAAGACTATATTGTGTGAAAGATTTACCACTTTATGAGCGTCCAAGAGAGAGGCTGATTTCCTTAGGTGAGGGGGCCCTTTCATCTGTAGAATTGATCGCTATTATTTTAGGTGAGGGGACTAAAGGGAAATCTGCTCTTGAACTTGCAGCGGAGATAGTTGCCCATTTCAAAGGGATTGAAGCCCTTTTTTCTGCAACAATTGAAGAGCTTATAGAATTTAATGGCCTAGGTATAGCCAAGGCAGTAAGATTAAAAGCTGCGCTTAGCCTGTCTTTGAAACTGCAGTCTTTACCAAAAATCAAAACTAAAGCTTTAGGTTCTGAGCCTGAAGAGATCTTTTTGTATGTACAAGAAGATTTTTTAGGTAAAGATGTAGAGATGCTTATGATGGTCCATTTAGATTCAAGAGGCCACCCCTTTCAAAAAGAAATTATAGGAATAGGGACCTTAAACGCTTTATTGGTTGATCCTAAAGAAATTTTTTATAGAGCGATCAAGAGGCGCTCTAACCAGTTTATATTGGTACATAATCATCCTAGTGGAGATGTCTTGCCTTCAGATGATGACATTAGAGTTTCAAAAAAAATATATCAGATATCAACTCTTATGCAATGTCTAATGAAAGATCATATTATTGTATCTAATGAAAAGTACTTTTCTATTAGGCATTTATTTTTATAGATGATATAATATCATCACTAAAAAAAGTTAATGACATGTATTACAACTATTTAAGCGTCGATTATTCATCTCCTTGCGATCCGTTTCTTAAGCAAGAGATTAGAACTTTGTTTGACGAAAAAAATATTTTTTTTGTTTCTAGGTATAAAATTATAGGCTTATTAGCACATGATTTTGAAGAAGCAGGGCAAACTACCCCGCTTACAAGAGTGTGCTTAGCAATTTTTAAGAATCGTTACTTATCGTCGGGATCCAAAGTTGTACCAACGGATCTTCAACGTATCGATCCTGAGATTCAAAAGATTCTGGAGATAGAGAAACATTTTTTTTCGTAGGCACGTCAAAATTGCGGTGCACGAGATCGATAATTCCTGATGTAATCATCTGAATGGCTATCAAGGAAATTAGCAGCCCTCCAAAACGTTCAAAAGCAACCAATCCTTTATCTCCTACAATGTATTTTATGTAAGAAGCGGCAAGCACGATAATTGCTGATGGAAGCCAGGCAAGAAAAATCGCCAATGTTAAATCCCACATACTTGCTAATTGATGGGAAAAAATCATAACAGCAGTGATGGTCCCGGGTCCAGACATAATAGGAACAGCTATAGGGACAATAAAAGGCTCATGAAGAGGGGCTGCGGTGCTTTCATGTTTTGGAAATATCATCGTGAGCGCGATAATGAATAGAAGGATGCCTCCTGCTATTCCTATAATACCCATAGATACTCCTAGAAAATGCATAATACCATCGCCAAAGAAGGCAAAAGCTAACAAAACTGCCAAAGCTATTAGCAATTCGCGTATTAAAATTTGATTTTTTCGTTTCTCAGGATAGGGCTTAAGGATGGCAATAAAAAAGGGGATATTGCCGATTACGTTAAAAACGAGAAAAATTGAGAAGGCTACACTTAAAATTTCCATAAATTCACACTACCGGGTGGGTTGATTCTTTCCGCTACTTCTTGTAATATATATCCTATATTATGAAAAAACGTTATAAAATAATCACTTTAGGGTGCCGTACGAATCAGTACGAATCCCAAGCTTATAAAGATCAGCTAGAAAAGCTCGGATATGAAGAAGCTTTCGAAGGGCAAGCAGAGTTTTGCATTGTCAATACATGTACAGTAACTGCTTCAGCTGATCAAAGAAGCCGTTACCAAATCCAAAAACTAGCAAGAGAAAACCAAGGTTCTAGACTTTTTGTCACTGGGTGCTTTGCAGAGAGAGCTAGGGATGAAATTTTACAAATACCGGGTGTAGAAGCTGTAGTTTCTAATAAAGAAAAAGAGCAGCTTGTGGCTTATGCATTCCCTGATCAAAGTGTGCCTGAATTCGCAATTGAAAATTTTCAAGCCCATACGCGTGCATTTTTAAAAGTGCAAGATGGGTGCAATTCCTATTGTTCTTACTGTGTGATACCATTTGTTAGGGGACGATCGCGTTCAAAACGATTGGAATTGATTGTAGAAGAAGCAAAAGCTTTAGTAGAGAACGGATATAGAGAAATTGTGATTACCGGCATCAATGTGGGCGATTTTGATGGAGCCCCCTTAGAAGGGGAAGAGCCCAAAAAACTCAAAGACGTCGTATTGGCTCTTGAGCCCATAGAAGGACTCGATAGAATCCGTATTTCTTCAATTGATCCTGATGAAGTAGATGATGAACTATTGCAGGTGATTGCGAATTCAAAAAAAGCCTGCCCAAGCATGCATATTGTTTTACAATCTGGATCCAATATGATCTTGAAGCTGATGAGACGTAAATATAGCATGCAAGATTTCTATAACACAGTGAATCGTCTAAAAAATGCGTCGCCGCTATTTACATTTACAACAGATGTGATCGTTGGCTTTCCGGGGGAAACAGAGCAAGCTTTCATGGAAACTATGGAAGTGATTGAAAAAATAGAATTTGCAAAAGTTCATATGTTCCCTTTCAGCTCAAGGCCAGGCACAAGAGCAGAAAGAATGACAGGGCATCTTCCAGCTGATATCATTGACGAGAGAAAGCATAGAATTCTTAAAAAAGCAGATGAAGTTGCTTTTTTATTGAGAGAAAAATACATAGGAAAAAAATTACAAGTTCTTTTGGAATCAGAAGATGAGCATAGACCCGGCTATTTATGCGGCTATAGCGAAAACTTTCTGCGTGTTTCTGTACCAGCTGATGGTTTAAGAACAAATGAAATCGTGACGGTTCTATGTGAAAGTAACGACCATGAAGGACTTATAGGATGCCTTGGATAAAAAATATCGCTAGATTTTCCCCTTTTTCTCATAAGATGGGAGTAGATGTATTCATCCCTTCAACGGCTTTGATAGCAAAGATTTTTCCATCAAAGTTAGTGATAGGTAAACATGTAATTGATTTTGATATCCATGGACCTATTACTGATTTTACTGTGGAACTGAATCTCGAAAAAGGTAGGGTAGAGTGGTATCTTAAGTGTAAAGAGGGCTTTATTGCTTGGCATCTATATGCTTTAGATACAACAATTGTTTTAGAACTTAGAAGAGGGCCACAAGAGGGGGTCAATACCTATTACGAAAAAACAATATGCTTAGAACCTCGTGATAAGCTTACTTTAGATATATCCAAAAGATTTGGAGCAAAAAAATCTTTTGAGAGACTTACTTGCGGCATTAGTAAAAAACAAGAGATCGAAGCGATTTTTTCTCGAAAAAAGATCGAAGAATTTCTCCCTTTTTGTTTTTTTGTATCGCAATATGCTGAGCAAAAGGTGAAGAAGATTGAAGGTGGTATAGCTGATATGATTTTGTTAGCAGAAGAAGCGATACTTGCAAAAAATCGTATCCAATTGAGTAAAATATT
>VGMA01000051.1 GCA_016866575.1 Chlamydiota bacterium | reverse complement strand
TTTTTTTGTGATAGCTTAAGATAGCTGATCTTATTTTGGAGGGGAACGTGATAGAGAACATTTTGCGAATTGAGCCCAGTGAGATCATATCCTCTACTCGACTCAAACATTTACTACAAGCGGCGCTTGGCGCATTTTTAATTGCGGTTTATTCGCAATTGGAAATCCCTATACAACCGGTGCCAATTACTATGCAAACACTTGCCATCTTTTTGCTTGGTATGACTCAAGGTGGAAGACTTGCTATGCACTCAGTCTTATTTTATCTAGTAGCAGCAACAATAGGACTTCCTGTTTTAGCCGGCGGGATGGCGAATCCTTATTGGTTCTGCGGTCCTAGAGCTGGATACTTGATCAGCTTTTTGATCTCAGCTTATGTCATGGGAAAATTAGAAGAGAAGAATCAAGAGCAGAAGATTTTTTCTTCATGCATGCATCTTCTTATTGGTCAGCTTATTATGTGGGTAATTGGATCAAGCTGGCTTGCTATGTTTATAGGAATGAAAAAAGCGATATTGCTAGGCCTTATCCCTTTTGTTCCTGGAAGTGCGGTGAAAATCATCTTAGCTTTGTTTGCAAAAAAACCATTTAAAAAAGTGTTTACTCAATATGACTGGTAAAATTACTACATATTATCCGCCAATAGAAGAAAGAAGATGCGATGATTCTGTAGAGCAAGAAACAAAGGTGCTAGTTCAGCCAAAAAAAGAGCAGTTTTCTGTCAATAATGCCTTTCATAAGCTTTTTGACGATCTTATCTATGTTGAATCTAGCTTCAGTTTCAACGCAATGAGTCCGGTCAAGGTTTGGGATATTCGTCGAGCGTCTGAGCCTTTGAAGACAATAAATATAGCGGCCGCATGCTCAGCAAATCCTTGCCGATGGAATGACTTTGATACTAGAAGCTTTTGGCAAACTAAAACGATAGTTGTATGCTTTAGCTCGCATTTGTATGCTAACTTAGGTTAGTAAAATGTACGGAGTCACATACAATCAGTATCTAGCTGGTGCTTCTTGCGTAGATCTTACTTGCTATGATGAAGAAGAGTACGAAGAATCTGAGTACAGATCTTCGTATTCAGATCGTTCGGAAGTAGCTAACCAAACAGCGGCTCTTTTAAAAGAAGTGCTGCAAAGACTCAATCAATCCCCAAGAAACATCGTTATTTATGAAGGTCAGGGAGCGGATGCATCTTCTGTAAGCTCTTTACACAAACTCTTTAATTCTTTCGGGCTAGATCGTTGGACAATTACGCCCTTTAAACAAGGGGATAATCTTCTTCAGTTTACACTTTTAAATGAAATTAAAGAGATGATTTTCGTTCTACCTGGTGGTATGGCTCAAGGTTATGAGATTAGATTAGGTAGGGATGTAAATATTTTACGGGAGTGCTACCAAAAAGGACTCTCGTTTTTAATGATTTGCGCGGGGTTTTACTGGACAAGTGCAGTTTCTATCTACCCTCAAAACAGCGAGGCTAAAACAAGAGCTTTGAATCTATTTCAAGGAATATCTATAGGTCCAAGAATTCCAAAGATCATAGATAGAGCAGAACGCATTTTGCCCACTAATCCTGTGGACTGGCAAGGCAGACTAAGAGATGTTGAAGTTCTCGCATTAGATATCAATCGCTTAGTACAACAGCCGCATGTTATAAGAAGAAGTATTTTAGCGCCAAGTTTAGATACTCGAAGAGCAACTGATATATGTGAAAATTTATTTGAGCATCGTATCGTCCCTGTTGAACTAGAATATCGAGATCAAGTGATTCCAGGTCATTTATTCAATAGCGGAGGGGGTACATTCGTTCCTTATACAGAGCAGGCAAATTTGTATAAGACCATTTTAGGTTATACCACGCATAATTTAAGTTTGGATAAAAAAGATATGGCAGTTGTGGCAAAGCTTCCTGAATCGCCAAATCATGGTAGATGTGTCGGCTCCTCATGCCATTTTGAGTACATGCCTGAAGATGTCGAAAGAGTCATACATGAAACCGGCCTTGAAGAGTACACTCCAACAACTGTTAAAGATTTACAGTTGCGAAGAAAAGAAGATGGTGGTTTAAAAAAGATGAGAAGCTTTAGTGAGCTTACAGCAGCCATCACCTTAGAGCATCTTGTAGGAGCAGATAACTAAAAAGAGATCTAATGCGATTTCAAAGATTAAGTGTGTTTGATTTAGATGAAACGCTTATTCAAGGCAATGCTAGTGCTCTGTTTTTTCGTTATCTTGTGAATAAAGGTGTAGTTTCTTATAAAAATTTAGCTCCTTTTTTTTTAGAGTCCTATCGTTATAAAAACCATAAGATTGATCTTGAAAAGCTGCATCGTAAAATTTTCCTAAAATATCTCTATTCTGAAAAGAAGGAGAAATGGATGAAGCACCTTCCTTTTTTCATGAGTCAGCTCTTGCCAAATAGGCTTTATGTGCCAGCCTTTTTAAAATTGAAAGCTTCTTTGCACATGGGGCACTACACGGTGATTTTATCCAACTCGCCTGATTTTATTGTTGCGCCCATAGCGGAGTTTCTTAAAGTACACGATTGGAGCGCTACAGAGTATGTCGTTGATATTGAAGGTAAATTTGATAAAATTGGATTGGTAGTAGATGGAAAAGCTAAAGCGCAGGCTTTGAGAAATCTATGTTCTAAATACAGCATAGATAGACGCTATACATATGCATATTCAGATAGCTCTTTAGATCTTGAGCTTCTTGAAATAGCAGGGCATGCAACCGCAGTCAATCCTGAGCGCAAATTGAGAGAAATTTCACTACGTAACGGCTGGGATATTTTATGAAAAAAGTGGGCTTTTTTGGGGGTATGTTTGATCCTCCGCATCTAGCTCACATCGAGATAGCCAAGCACATACTAAAAAAGGGTTTAGTTGATGAAATCATCGTTTGCCCTACTGTTGTTTACTCAAATAAATCACAAGGCATCCAAATAGCTAGTGCAAAAGATCGGCTTGAAATGGCAAAACTTGCTTTTAGCGATATTCCCCATGTAAAAGTTATAGACATGGAGATTTTTGAAAATGGCCCTGTCTTTACAATAGATACACTAAGAAAGCTGAAAGAGAGGTTTCCAAAGAATCAATGGGTGCTGATAGTAGGTGAAGACAATGCACTTAAGATGGGTGGTTGGAAAGAATCAGATGCTATAAAAAAAGAATTCCATATTTTGGTCTATCCGCGATTTAGTCCAAAAAAGTATCAAGATGTAATTGATATGCCTATATACAATATTTCTAGTAGTACAATCAGAGAATGTATAAACAAAAATTTATTTTGCAAAGATTTAATTCCGATAAAAGTACTGGACTTCATTATAGAAAAGTCGTTATACTGCCAGTCCTATGGACAAGATCATTAATAAAATTGCACAAGTAATTTACGATAAAAAAGGCTCAAACATCACAGCTCTAGATGTTTCTGGTTATTCTACGATCTGTGATTGCATTTTAATTGCAGAAGGAAATGTGGATAGACATGTAATTGCTATTGCAAACGCTATCCAAGATGAACTCAGAGCAGAAGGATTCAGACCTCACAGAGTGGAAGGTCTTTCTGTGGGAGATTGGGTGGTTCTCGATTATTCGCAGATCATCATCCACCTCTTTATGCCAGGACTAAGAGATATCTATCAATTAGAAAAGCTCTGGTCTTTTGCGACTATCTATGATTTGAAGATTGAAGTTGCTGTTTAACGGAGGGTAGAGTGCAGCCGAAAAAGCGCATCGTAATCACGGGTATGGGAGTGGTCTCTTGTTTTGGCCACGATGTAGAAAAATTTTACAACCACTTGCTTTCAGGAGAAAGTGGTGTACAAATGATAAATAAGTTTTTTTGCGAAGACCTGCCTGTCCGATTTGGCGCTGCTGTTACAGGCTTCAATCCCGAAGATTTTTTAGATAAAAAGCAAGCAAGACGAGTCGATGAATGCATTAGCTTCGGAGTCGCTGCGGGCAAGCTTGCTCTGCAGATGGCAAATCTATATACCGAAGAAGAAAGAAGTTGTCTTGATAAGAGCAAAATTGGTGTTTTAATTGGCTCTGGTATGGGCGGAATGCAAACCTTCGTCGAAGGGGTTGAAACTCTAAAAGACAAAGGCCCTAGACGTGTAACACCTTTCTTCGTTCCTTACATTCTTACTAACATGCCTGGCGCTTTGCTCTCTATCGAGATGGGCTTCCAAGGACCTACATACTCCATTTCTACAGCATGTGCTACGGCAAATTATAGCATAGTGGCAGCAGCAAATCACATCCAAGCAGGACACGCTGATGTCATGGTCTGCGGAGGTGTTGAGGCTTCTATGAATAGAATGTGCTATGCAGGATTTGCAGCTATTAAAGCTATATCGCAAAGAAACGATGAGCCTCAGAAAGCTTCACGGCCTTGGGATGTGACAAGAGATGGATTTGTTATAGGCGAAGGGGCTGGTGTTATTGTTTTAGAAACCCTTGAGCACGCTCTTGCAAGAAAAGCAAATATCATCGCTGAGTATAAGGGTGGCTACGTATCTTCAGATGCACATCATATGACAGAGCCAATGCCTTGCGGAAGCGGCGTTGCTTATTGTATGGAAAAAGCTCTTGAAAACGCAAAATTGCAAAAAGAAGACATCAATTATATCAACGCTCACGCTACTTCAACTCCAGTGGGAGATCTTTGTGAAGTGCGTGCTATGAAAAAAGTTTTTGGTCCTTTGATGCAAAACATCTCCGTCAATGGAACTAAATCCTTGATTGGTCATGCGCTTGGTGCTGCAGCAGGATTGGAAATGGTGGCAACTTTAATGGCTATCAAGACTAAAAAGCTCCACCCAACGATCAATGTAAATCAACCTGAAGCAGAGCTAGAAGGGATAGATATCGTAGCAGGCAAAGCAAAAGATTTTGCTATCAAGGCTGCTATGTCGAATTCATTTGGATTCGGTGGCCATAATTCCTGTGTAATTGTGGCTCCATATGCAAGTTGAATGTGCAGGTGTAATTCTTTTTAGTTACGAGCAAGGTGTGCCGCTTGTTCTATTGATCAAACATCAAAAAGGGCATTATTGGGGTTTTCCTAAAGGGCATCGTGAGTTAGGTGAAGACCTTCAAGATACCGCTAAAAGAGAGCTTCTAGAAGAAACTGGTATTCATAATTGCTCATTTTTTGAGCAGATAGAACCATTAGAAGAATCTTACAGTTTTTATAGCCAGGAAAAACAAGAGCAAATCCATAAAAAAGTGAGCTATTTTCTTGCAACAACGGTTGCTAGAGAAGTCTTTTTGCAAAAAGATGAAATATGCGATTTTTGCTGGGTAGAGCCTAATGAAGCAATGGATCTTTTGATATTTTCGGAAAGAATAGCTTTATTGCAAAAAGCACTTGACTGTCTTTTATAATCTTTTTGCTTGAAACGAAGTGTGCTTTACTCTTGCTAAATCTCCTTTGTAGCTATCAAAGATCGATTGCATTTCTTTATCACTTACTTCTTGTTTGGCGCTAAAGTCGATTTCTTTATCCATTGCATGAGATTGAAGCGGTATTTTTCTTGAAAATTGTGGGTTTTCAGCTATATGACTTGGTGCTGAATTGTCTATACGATTTATACCCATGTTGCCAACCTCCTATCTTGTAAAGCTTATAGCCCTAATTTTTGGGCCTTATTCATGTATTCTTTAAAAGATTTTTTCAATTTAGTCAAATGATTATTTCTTCTCTTTTGTGTCACAAGATTTTTTTGAAGGGCTGCTTAGAGGAGATTTGATCATTTTTTTGAGCATATCTCGAATGTTTATAACTTTTTTTTTGAGTGAATCGCTTGTTTTTTTTAGCACAATCAACGCTCCTTCCACAAAGATAATAGGGTAAATTTCATGTTTTTGTTCTCTAAGTTCATCTTTCTCTTACTATCTAAAAATAATCAATAAATATTTTAAACTCTGCTCTAGAGAGCTTTAAAAGCATAACTTGCCACTTTTAACGAGATAACTTATGATAGAGTGATATAAAATTTTGGTTAACCTATGTTTAGAATGATCATCCTACAAGGCTGTGCCCTAATTCTTCGTTTCGCATTTCGCTTACGTTATCGTCTTAAAATTGTAAATCAAGAGATCCTAAAAGATCCCGAATTACAAAATAAGGCGCTATTGCTTTTATCTAATCACCCGGCAGAGACAGATCCTTTGCTGCTTATGGCTATTGCAGGAAATACACTTGGTCTTAGACCTGTGGTGGTAGAAGATTTTTACCACTACAAAGGTGCAGGATGGATCATGAAACTTGTCAATGCAATTCCAGTGCCAGATTTTGATGCAGGTGTTAATGATCTCAAAATGAAGCAAGGAGAGGCTTTTCACGAAGCAGTAGTTCAATCTCTTAAAGAAGGTGGGAAAATATTCATCTATCCTTCTGGAACGCTGAAAAGACGAGGAGAAGAAAGAATCGGAGGTAGATCTGGAGTCCATCGAATTTTACAAGAAGTGGAAGATGTCTCCGTACTTTTAGTGCGCGTTACAGGTCTATGGGGTAGCTCGTTTTCTACAGCTCAAATAGGGAAAACACCTCCTTTTTGGACGCAAGTTATGCATGGGGTAAGGGTTGTTTTACAAAATTTGATCTTCTTTGTTCCAAAAAGAGAAATAGTGATTGAATTTGAAAAAGCGCCCCAAGATTTTCCGATTAAAGGCACCAAAATTGAATTCAACCGCTACTTAGAGCATTGGTACAATCAGTATCCAACGAAAGAAGGTAGAGTCTGCAAAGAGCCATTGAATATGGTAAGAGAAAAATTTTGGTCCAAATCTCTTCCAAAATCGATCTTCGACGACCATAAAAAAGATGCTTTAGACAATATTCAAGTTCCTCGCGATGTGCGCACCAATATTTTGTTTAAGCTCTCTGAAATGACAGGCGTCGCAGTTGGCAAAATCAAAGACGACGACGATATTGTTTACGATCTTGGTATTGATTCAATCGATAAAGCGGATATTTTTACTTTCTTAGATGATCAATATGCGATAGATCCTGCGATCATTCCGGCTGATCTTGTTACTGTAAAAGATCTTTTTGCTGTAGCTTTGAAATTAAAAGAGCCAAGTCAAAGAAAGGTGCCAGCTTCAGAGAAAGAAAAAAAACAGGGCTGGCCACATGAGCCTAATAGAAAGGCTGTTCCATCTTCTGTAAAAGGCAAAACCACCATTGAAGCATTTTTGCTCACAAGTAAAGAGAGAAATAATGAATCAGCTTGTGCAGATGCTGTTGTTGGCGTTTTGTCTTATAAAAGAATGCGCTTGGCAGCAATTATTTTGGCAAAAGAGATCCAAAAAATTGAAGGGCAGTTTGTAGCAATTATGCTTCCAGCTTCAGCTGCAACAGCAATGCTTGTTTTAGCAACGCAGTTAGCAGGAAAAACGCCTGTGATGCTGAATTGGACCCTAGGAGCTTATTTTATGGATCATGCCGTAAAACTCTTGGGATTAAAAGCTGTAATCACTTCACGCCGCTTTTTGCAGAAAATGCAGTATCTTGAATTAGGGGATGCTGAAAATTTGATTGTTACGATTGAAGATCTTAGATCGGGCATTTCAAAAGTGGACAAGCTCAAGGGAGCTTTACTTTCTATGCAAAGCGTCAAAAGAATCATGCAAGCTTTTAAAGCTGATGAGCTAAGCGAAGATGCGACTGCTGTGATTTTATTTACATCGGGCACTGAAGGACTTCCAAAGGCCGCTCAGCTATCTCATCACAATATACTATCTAACCAAGAAGCTGGTCTGAGAATGATTGCGCTGAGAAATGACGATATCATTTTCAGTGTACTTCCATTTTTCCACGTATTTGGTTTTTGTATTACCGGCTTACTTCCTTTAATTTATGGATTTAGAGCGTTTTATTCTCCAGATCCAACAGATGGGCAAGCTCTTGGAAATCAGAGCATGATCTGGAAACCTACAGTCCTTGTTCTTGCACCAACATTTTTTGATAATCTTTTCAAGTGCTGCACATTTAGACAGCTTAGAACCCTTAGAATGTTTGTTTCAGGAGCGGAAAAAGCAAGCCAGCAGCTCATCGATACTGTGCACAATCTAGGCGAGGATGTGGAGTTTATCGAAGGATATGGCTTAACAGAAACATCACCTGTGATTTCAGTGAATCCGCCGCATACTCCCGGAAGAGGGGTTGGAAAAGTGCTAGACAATCTCGATGTAAAAATCATAGATCATGAAACGCACGAAGTGCTCAAAATGGGACAAAGTGGAGAGATTTGTGTCAGTGGTCCATCCATATTTAAAGGATACTACGAATCTAAAGTCCATCCGTTTGTAACCATCGATCAAAAACAATATTTCCGTACAGGAGATAAAGGGCACCTAGATAAAGACAATTATTTATACCTCGAAGGTCGTTACAAGAGGTTTGTCAAAAAAGGGGCAGAGATCATCAATCTATCGATTATGGAAGAAGAGCTCTTTATACGCGCTGTAGAAAAAAAGATCATATCCTCAGAGTGGACGCATAAACCTTTTGCGGTTATGTCGTATGAAGACACAAGCAAAACACCGAAACTGGTCTTATTTTCTGAAGTCAAGATCGATGTAGAGCAAGTAAATGAGCTTCTCCGCGAAGCGAAGTTTTCCCGCTTGTTTAAAATTAATGAAGTACAGATAGTAAAAGAAATACCACTTCTTAGCTCAGGTAAAGTAGCACTTGGCAAATTAACAGAGATGGTAAAAGAAATATATAAGACACCTTTAGCATGAAAGATTTGATTATTTTTGATACAAAAGAGCGCAAAAAAGTACCGTTCAAACCGGAAAATCCAGAGCACGTAAAGATGTATACCTGTGGACCTACGGTGTACAATTTTGCGCACATAGGCAATCTCAGAACCTATATCTTCGAAGATTTACTAAGAAGAACGATGGAATTTTTGGGAATGAACGTAATCCAGATCATGAATCTTACCGATGTAGATGATAAAACTATCAAAGGGGCAATAGATCATGGACTTGGATTAAAAGAGTTCACGAAAAAGTACGAAGAGGCTTTTTTTCAAGATTTACAGACCCTTGGTATTCAGAAAGCAAAACATTATCCCGCAGCTACAGATCATATTCAAGAGATGATCGAGATCATTCAAGAGCTTATGGATAAAGGATACGCGTATCAGGGCGCTGATGGGAGCATATTTTATCGTATACAGCACTTTAAAAAGTATGGCGCTTTATCTCACTTTTGCCTTGAAGATCTCAAAGTAGGGGCTTCTGAAAGAGTAGGTGAGCAAGATGAATATGAAAAAGAAAGTGCTGCAGATTTTGTTCTTTGGAAAAAGTACAACCCTACAAGAGATAAAGATGTCCATTGGGATAGCCCATGGGGACAAGGTAGACCGGGCTGGCATATTGAATGTTCTGCTATGGCGATGAAGCATCTAGGGCATACACTAGATATGCACTGTGGAGGAATCGATAATGCATTTCCTCACCACGAAAATGAAATAGCGCAGTCAGAGGCATGTACAGGGAAGATTTTTTCAAGACACTGGATGCATTCTGCACATTTGATAGTCGACGGTAAAAAAATGTCGAAGAGCTTGGGTAACTTTTACACCTTAAGAGACCTTTTGCAAAAAGGGTTTTCAGGTAGAGTTATACGCTGGCTTTTACTCCAAACACACTACCGCATAGAGCTCAATTTTTCATTTCGTTCCTTAGAAGCTGCAGAACAATCTTTAAAAAGAATAGATGATTTTATCTATCGTCTTGAGCAAGCAAAAATAGCAGCACCTCACGTTGATGTAGAAAGTAAAATACCACTTTTTGCTACGGAGATGCTTGATAAGTTTACTTCTAGCATGTTGGATGATCTCAATATTGCAGAAGCGCTAGCACCATTTTTTGACTTTATCCGTTTTATCAATGGTAAAATTGATGCGCAGCATCTTTCTTTAGGAGATATTGAAACCATTTTAGAAGTCTTGAGATCTGTTGATAAGATTTTAGGTGTGATCTTTTGCGCAAAAGAAGAAGTTATTCCTGAAGATGTTCTTTTTGCTGTGGAAAAAAGAACTCTGGCAAGACAGCTAAAAGATTTTAAGCTTGCCGATGAGATGAGAGCTCTTGTTCGCGAAAAGGGTTACGAAATTGAAGACACACCAAGCGGTCCTAAAATCCATAAGTTGTAGTAAAACCGTTTGTCTTTAAGGGGGGTGTCTGCTCCCCATCTATGCTGTAGACGCACTTTTTTCGACTGTATTATCTAATTTCAATAATGTTTTGTCCAAATATTGAAGCCAGTTTTTCATCGCTTTTTCTAAAGACGATGCTGAGCTTGGATTGGAAGTGTCAGTGATTTTGAATTTTCGCTCAAGAAACTCAACAAGTTGATGCTCTTTTGCACTTCTTGCAGCCTCTAGGGCTTCATCTAAATTTCCCCCTTCCTCAAGAAGTTTTAACACCTCTTCAGTAAGCCCATAAGAAGCGGCAATTTGCGTTTTTGCAGATAAAGATGGTGCGCTTAAAGAATTTTTTTCTCGCTTGATCGAAATAGCAGGGGAAGAAAAATAGGCTTGAGTAAAGCAAGGTTTGGTAGAGAACTGAAAATGGAAGCTATTTTCGCATGGTATGAGATTTTCTACCCCGAGAATCGTGATTTTTTCAATCAGATCAGGAAAATAACGATCGCTAGATTTATGGCTAAAAAGACCTATTGTATTGCTTTCTCCAATTTTGAGAGTTCTAGCACGATTGAGCAAAGATATTTTTTGTATGCAGTGGAGCATTTCATGGGCAATAAGAATATGAAAAGGCAATTTGCGGATGCCTCGTATTCCATTTTCTATTTCAGCTCCGTAGTAGATGCTGTGAACGGGAAGAAATATATGACAGCAAGAGGTGGCTATTTCATTATTTTCAGGATAGCTGCCAACATGAGCATGTTTTCCTTGTTCAAGAATGCATGCAATGCCTGTTCTATAGATCGTTAAAAGTAGATCTCGACCTATCGGCCGCATTAGCAACTTTTTAATATTTTTTTTACATTTTTTTACAAAAGCTGGACTTCCTCGAAAAGAAATAAGCTGCTCTGAATCGATAGCTTGATAGAAATGATCAAAAAAAGTGGCTTCATAATCAGAAATGGTGGTGATATCTAGTTCACTGATATTATTGGATTCACAAATAGTGATGCTTATCGATTCGGATGGATTGATAAATATATTTTCGTTAGCTTGTAAAGCGCTTTTGGAAAGGCTTGTGATTGTATCGATTTCTTCTTGGGTAGGTCTAATTATAGGGAAATAAAAAAGATTATAACCGTTAGAGGTGCTATTTTGCGCTAATTCTAGCATAT
>VGMA01000050.1 GCA_016866575.1 Chlamydiota bacterium | reverse complement strand
TAAATTTACTTCTTAAAAGATTCTACACAGATATTGTCTTACGTATCTGTAAGTTTTTCACCTAATTTTGCTTTGATGTACTCAAAATTACGTGTTAAATAGCTCTTCTAAAAAGCTGTTTTTATCCATTTTCATCCAACGCACCCTCTCATACGCTAGATCGCATACACTTGATGAAAATAGGCTTTAAATTTTTTAACTTCTAATTTCGGACACTAGCAAAAAAAAATTTATTCACAAAATATTTTTTTAAAAATTTTTTTACATAGTCTTTGGATGATGTTTTGGAAAAATCATGCTCTAGGAAGAGTGATGCCCACTTGTCCCATGTATTTACCTTTTCTATCTCTGTACGAGGTAAGGCATGTTTCACTTCCTTTCAAGAAGAGAATCTGAGCAAGTCCTTCATTAGCGTAAACTTTAGCAGGAAGTGGCGTTGTGTTGGAAATTTCTAATGTTACATACCCTTCCCATTCTGGCTCAAAAGGGGTAACATTCACTATGATTCCACATCTTGCATATGTAGATTTGCATACACAGAGCGTTAGGACGTTTCTAGGGATTCTTAAATACTCTACGCTTACAGCTAGAGCAAAAGAATTAGGAGGAATGATGCAAACATCTGTTTCAATGTCGACGAATTCACTGTCATTAAATCCTTTTGGATCGACAACTGTACCATAAACATTCGTAAAAACTTTGAATTTATTGGATACACGAAGATCATATCCGTAGCTTGAAAGACCATAGCTGATGACCTTTTTTCCATTTTCTTCAGAAACTAGATGGTCGATAAATGGTTCAATCATTTCCCCATTTTCCGCAAGCTGTTTGATCTCTCTATCAGATAGTAATGCCATGCGAATATATATAGCCTTTCAATGACTTTTTCTGCTACTATTTTGTTTATGAATAAAGACATACCTTTCGTAAAAAGAGACCAAATCTTTGAAGCTAAACTACGTCCATCCTATCTAGAAGAATTTGTCGGACATGAAAGCATCAAGACTCGTTTGCATGTTTACTTATCTGCTGCCAAAGAAAGAAACGAACCCCTCGGTCATACTTTATTTCATGGCCCCCCTGGTTTAGGCAAAACTACCCTTGCAAACATTTTGGCAAAAGAAATGGGCTCTCACCTGATTGTCACTTCAGGTCCTACTATTGAAAAAGCAGGTGATCTTGCGGGCATTTTGACTAATATGGAAGAAGGTGACATCTTATTTATCGACGAAATCCATAGGCTCAATAGAACAATTGAAGAATACCTTTATCCAGCGCTTGAAAATTTCACTTTAGATCTCATGCTCGATAGCGGGCCCAATGCAAGAAGCGTTCAAGTAAAACTCAAACGATTCACATTGATCGGAGCTACAACAAAAATCGCTTCCATCTCCTCACCTCTAAGATCCCGTTTTCTCTTCAACTGCAGATTGGACTATTACGATAATGAGGCTCTTGCTAAGATCGCGCTCAGGGCGTCGAAAATTTTAGGAGTATCTATGTCTGAAGATGCTGCTGTGGAAATCGCACAAAGATCTAGAGGTACTCCGAGATGCACAAACAACCTTTTGAGATGGGTAAGAGACTTTGCTCAGATCGAAAAAAAACAATTTATTGAATCAGATGTTGTGCAAACAGCCCTAAATATGTTAGAAATCGATGAATTAGGACTTGAAGAGGTGGACAAGAAAATTCTACGAATTATTATTGACCACCATCAAGGAGGTCCTGTAGGGGTAGCAACGATTGCCGCCGCTATCGGAGAGGAAAGCGCTACGGTTAGTGAAGTGTATGAACCTTATCTTATGATGAAAGGGCTCATCAAAAGAACTCCTCGCGGTAGAGAGGTAACGCATCTTGCGTATAAACACTTGGGAGTATCAGTAGAAAAATGAGAAATTTCTTTATTGCTGCATTTTTAACCGCTTTTCAAATGGTTTCAGCAACAAATACCGAACTTCTTATAAAAAAAGAAGAACAAGGGCAATCCCCTTCCATTAAAATTCTTGTGGGAGAAAATATGGAAGGAGCTTTAGTAGAAGCGAAAGGACCTTACAAAGTAGTAGATCCTCTAACTAATCAAGAACTTTCAAGAGGCTCTCGACTAAAAAGATACTACCTGCAGCAGCGTTTTGACGGCTTAAAATGGGGCGAAGGATATCCTGGTGTATTCCAAATCAAGATCGTTCCTGAAAGCCCAGATACCTCTATACTTGTTGACGGAATACAATATAAAGGCTCTTTAGAAGTCTATAGTGTGGAAGGAGAAATCCACCTTGTCAATGAATTGCCTATAGAGCTATATCTTAAATCTTATCTAACTTCCAACCTAGCAAAAAAACGCCTTCCAAAAGTCTCTCTAGATGCTTTAGCTATCGTTGCAAGAACTGATTTATACCACAAAGTCACGCAAAATAAGCGCGCTTTTTGGCACCTTCACGGTAAAGAGATTGAATGGGTATGCCGCAACTACTGCTGAAATCGATAGAGCGGTAAATTCAACCGAGTTTTTGATCATGCTGCACAAAAACCGTCCGTTCCCCGCTACTTGGACAGAAAATTGCGCAGGAATCACAGCAGATTTTCGCTCGATCTTTAGAAAAAACTTTGACGCTCCTGAAGGAATAGCTTCTGCTTTTGCCAGAAAAGATCGCGAACAATCCAAATGGATTTCTTCGATCTCTATCACAGAATTTGAGAAAAAAATCCCTATTCAAGGGCTTAAAGCAATTGATCTTTACAGAGATCCAAAAACAGACAAAGTATACGGTATAAAAATTAAAGGCGCTAAAGAAACAAGATCCTTTGATTTCCAAGATTTTTGGAATCGATTAGGAAAAGATCAGTTACTTAGCAACGATATGACACTCTCAATAGATCCAAAAACTAACCAAATCTTTTTTGAGGGTTATGGCGAAGGCCTCGGGGTCGGACTTTGTGTTCTAAGTACAAATGCTATGGCAAGAAATGGCGACAGTGCTCCAGAGATTCTTGCAACATTTTTTCCTTCCACCTCTATCACAAAACTTGAAAAAATTCCGAGCCACATGTTTTTAAGCGAAGAAGATTTTATCAAATTTAAGAAAAAAGGATAACTATGGCCCATCCTAAGACTTCATTTAAGAGAGCTCGATCTATAAGCCTCTCTTTATTTTTAGCAGGCCTTGCGATTGTATCATTTACAAACACATGGTGGCCGGGCATTATGCTAGCTATAGGGCTTCCTCTATCTATAAAACAATATTTAGAAGGGAAAAACTACGACGCTATAATCACGTTTTTCATCTTTTCAGGTTTTTTTGTAATGGCGGGATTTGATATATCCTGGGAAATTCTGATGCCAGTACTCTTTCTCATGGCTGCATTCTACATATTAATTAAAGAATTTTTCAATCCTTTCAGTCATACAACTTCTGAAGAAGAAGAGAGCCTTTCTCACGAAATTGAAGAAGAGGAAAAAAAATAGCAAGCCAAAACCCGCTTGCTATTTTTGCTTAAGCACTCTATAATTTATGCGAATTTTAAAAAAATAATCGTGTAATTATGAGTTCTATTTCCCCCGTACCATCTTGTTTATCTTATAACACCTCTTTTGAATCTATTTCTACAAACAAATCCTTGCGATTTAACTTATCCCCTACCACTCTTAAAGGTTCTGAACTCTTTGAAGATGAAATAGCTGAGTGCTGGTGGAATACAGAAGACGAAGATGATTTTAAAACGAACGCAGCGTCAAAAATTTCTTCTTTGATAGAAATCGTTGACGAAGCTTTAGAAAAAGGAGCTTCTTTAGCGCTATCAGGTTCTACCAAACAAGAGCTGTATGAATATGGGGTGGGTATTCTTATTCATCAAGCTGAGCTAAAAGATGATCAAGACGCTATACCCTATCTTAAAACCATCCAAAAAATACAAATATCTGCTTTTGAAGAAAACTCTTTTAAAGTAGCTTCTACTTTCATCTATCAAGAATCTCCTTTGGAAATTCTTAAAAACACCACATTGAACCAAGCTCAAGTTAGAGCAACTTCTGATCTTTATGCTTATATTAAAGTGACTCTTGATCAAGCATGGGATGTGGGCTGTGCTATGAGTGTTGCTGAAACTTCAGCTCAAGACACACTTTGTATCGGAATCGATTATATGGCTACTCAGTGTAGAAAGAATCACAGCGAAGAAGAAGCTGAAGTAATAAGCTCTTTAAAAATCATCAACGCGGAACTTTTTCAAGCAAACCCTTATTTGGCAATAGATTACATTTTAGGATACAAAACTATTCCTAAGGAAGAGGCTGAAACTCCTGCTTCTCAAAATAACTACTCTGGTGACCATTTATAGTCTAAGTAGGGTTAGATGCAAATAGAAAAAAACTATTATCAAGAGCCTTTAAAACCTTGTTTAAAAGGCTCTTTGAAAGTCAAAGATCCTTGTTTTACTAATAAAAAAAGCATTTCTTTTCACCCAACTGCTAACGTCGTCACTGATATTTTAAGCGCATCTGATATTCGCTCTATAGCAGGCCAATTATGGTATAGAAAACTCAATTTCACGATTTTTCGGACTGAAGCTCAAAAAGAGCTCATGCAAAATGGGTTATTTGATGAATATAGAAAAAGAAAAAAACAAGCTCGTTACATTAGAGCAACAGTACTATCCCACGCAAATAATGCCTCTATAACACCTTTTCGCCACCCGCAAATTTTCTTCCCCGGCATATTCATTTTTCAAAAAACTTCCGTTGAAAGCCTTCTATTTCAATCAAAATCTATAAAAACGGATCCCTTGCATCAATTTAGCAAAATAGAATTCTCTCAAAATTCACCCGAAATTGATCGGTTCAATTTTGTTATTTACATAATTACTGCACAGAATAATCGGGGAAGAGAAAACAATGTCTTCCCCAATATTTATAGGAAATCTGAAGGATGAGCGAGAAGCTGCTTTTCGTGACAGATCGACATCGCACTTTTGACTAAAGATATTGTCTCTTCTCCACGTTCACGAGCTTTTTGGGTTCCTTGCTTTAAAACATCGATCACATAGCCGATGTCTTTTTCAAGTTCAGCGCGTCTTTCGCGGATAGGAAGCAGTATTTCATTGAGGACTTCCATAAGATACTTTTTTACTGTCATATCCCCTAAGCCGCCTCTTTGATAATGAGCTTTGAGCTCTTCTACCTTAGCTTTATCTTTGGCAAATACATCTAGGTAAGTAAAGACCATATTTCCTTCTACTTTACCTGGATCTTCAACACGCAAATGGCTCGGATCTGTGTACATTTGCTTGATTTTTTTGAATAATTCGTCTGCACTATCTTTAAGGTATATCCCATTTCCAAGAGATTTACTCATTTTTGCCTTTCCATCAATACCTGGAAGACGTGGACATTTAGGAAGCAATGCTTCTGCTTCTAAAAGAACATCTGTGTTGTAAATTCTATTGAATTTACGAACAATTTCATTTGTTTGCTCAATCATTGGAAGTTGATCTTCACCAACTGGCACAACTGTTGCACGAACAAATGTAATATCTGCTGCTTGCGAAACCGGATAGATCATGAAGCCGGCAGGAACAGAATCTTCAAAGCCCTTCTGAACGATTTCTTGTTTTACTGTTGGGTTGTGTTTGAGTCGATTCCACGTAACCAAATTGAGATAAAACTGGGTCAATTCTGCGATTTCAGGAATCATAGATTGGATGCAAATAGCTGTTTTTGCAGGATCTATCCCTACAGATAGATAGTCAATTGCTACTTGTAATATGTTACTAGAAACTTTTTTCGGATTTTCGTAATTATCTGTCAAAGCCTGCACATCAGCAATCATGACAAATTGCTCTAAAGTTTCTTGCAAATCTAATCGAGATAGTAAAGAGCCTACATAGTGGCCCAAATGTAGTGGACCGCTCGGGCGATCTCCTGTTAAGACAACTTTTTTCATGATCTAATACAATAGCGTAAAGTAGATATTTCTATCTATAGAGTTATTTGTTATAGTAGTGGCATGCAAGAAGAAAAACAGAGTACAGAACTGCCTCAATCTGTAGGAAGATATGCCATTAAGGGGCTCATAGGAAGAGGTGGAATGGGAGAAGTATTTCTCGCATTTGACCCTATTTGCCAAAGGCTTGTTGCACTAAAGAAAATACGAGATGATCTTCTCAAATACAGTGTTATGCGAAGCCGTTTTTTAAAAGAAGCTAAGATCGCAGCGCAGCTTTGCCACCCCTCTATTGTTCCTGTACACGAGATCCAGTGCGATGATGACTTTTTGTTTTATACAATGCCTTATGTGGAAGGGCAAACATTAAAATCGATTCTCACTGAAACAAGAAAAAGAGAAAAACAAGGACAACCCCCTCACCCTATTGGTGTCTCTGTTACTGCGTTGATGAGAATCTTTTTACAGATATGTGAAGCGATATCTTACTGCCACTCTAGAGGACTATTGCATAGAGATCTCAAACCTGAAAACATCTTAGTTGGTGAATTTGGAGAGGTATTGATTCTCGATTGGGGATTAGCAGAAGGGATATCAGCCCCTCAAGAGTCTTCCGAATCTACCCAAGAAATCGATCTTATCAACGTTGAACATGCCAATTTAACAAGACCTGGCAAAGTCGTTGGCACGCTAAGCTATCTTGCTCCAGAACGAGTAGATGGCCATCCTGCTGATGAGTATAGCGATATCTATTCTTTAGGGGTCATTTTATACCAAATGCTCACACTTAGACTCCCTTTTCATCGAAGAACTCTAAAGCAATACAAAAAGATCAAAAATCATGAAATGCTCGTAGATGCGCTTGAAGCTGCGCCATCGCGTGAAATTCCTACGCAGCTTTCAGAAATGGCAAAAAAATGCTTGGCGTATGATTCTAAAATGCGCTACAGCACCGTTAAAGAACTCATCGAAGATGTTAAAGCTTTCACTGAAGGAGATCCAAAGTGGATCTTTGCTGCTACGCTCGAAAAAAACGAGCCTGAACATTGGGAATTCCAAGAAAACGTTCTTTTGACAAAACTTACCCCTGTTTCTCGCTCTGGCGGAAAAGTAGAGTGGGTTGTTTTGATGATTTCCAAAGAATCCTTTACTGGCAACACCAAAATCATCATGAAAGTAAGTGTGGAAAAAGAATCTACAGGTATTGGAATTTTATTATCGATACCCAAACCTGCAGAAAGGGAAGGGCTTGAAGATGGCTATTGCATCTGGATAGGAGGTCCAAAAGAAAAAGGTGTAAAATTGATTAAGACCAATGTCTTGCTCAAACATATACCCGATTTTTCTTTATCACCTCTTGTAACTCATGAGATCACCATTGAAAGAATCGAGCATGAAATCCACGTTTATATCGATGGAGAGCTAATATTGACTTATACCAACTATTTGCCATTTGTAGGCTCTCACGTAGGCTTAATCTATAAAGACACGCGATTTTCTTTGCCAAGTTTACAAGTGTACACAGGCGCACCGCATATTATGGTTGGCTGCTTATCCATACCTGATGCGTTCTTATCTGCAAAAGATTTCAAAAAAGCCCATGCAGAATATATCAGAATCGCAGGTTCATTTTGGGGACGCTCCGAAGGTAGAGAAGCTTTATTTAGAGCCGGTGTCTCGCTGATTGAAGCCGCTAAAATTGAAAAAAACATTGCAGCTCGAACGGCTCTATTAGAAGAAGCAGAAAGAACTTTTTCTAGACTCGATGAAACAGTTGGATCTCCACTTGAGTATCTTGGAAAAGCGATGATCTATCAGCTGGAAAATGATTGGCAAGAAGAAATCAAATCTTTAGCATTAGCCCTTCGTAAATTCCCTAAACACTCTCTTTTAGGCACACTCGAAGAACATGTCATCTTCCGTTTTAGCGAAACCACTAAAAAAGATCGCCTTGCCGCCTACGGATTTGCCTTGATTGTTCTTTTGCACCTATCCCATAGATTGACAAAAGAAATTAGAAATGCCATTAGCAATTTGATCCATGAATTAGAGCCTAAGGTGTTTTTTGACACCCAGCCTCTTTCCGAAGAAGAAGAAATTTGCTTAAATATCTTGATCTTGGCCTACTGGCTCAAAAAGCCTTTGATCATCAAAGAAATTATCCAAGATAAACTCCTTTCCAATCATCATGTTTTGGTAGAAACAGGTCTATATGCCTTAATCTATTTAAAGGCCGATAGCCTTGCTGAAGAGCTCGGAAATCTTAGCTTTAAAGAGCTCACTTTAGAGTCTTTTTTCAAACACGCGCCAGCTACGCTCTCTTTGAAAGAGATCAAACAACTCTTCTTTTTGATGGAAAATAGCTTATCTAAAAATGCAACTAAAGATCTTCTTTCCGCTTTTGTCAATCTTGAAGGTCATGAAATTCCTGAAAAATATACACAAAAAATTGATGTAATTAAGCTTTGGACCTATCTAAAGGTAAAAAACATCGACCGTGCAAAAGAAATTTTTGACCGCTACAAGGCTAAAGACCTCAACGATATCAAAAGCCCTCTTTATTTTATGTATGGCTGCTATTTAGCCTATACAGAAGGCTATATGGTTGCACTGCATCACTTCAAAGTGATCAAAGAATATGCATATCCACCTATTAGTGGCCTGCTTGCCTATTTCTTATCAGGTCACATCCACTTCACTAGCACTTGGAGCAAAAATGCCTTTCCATATGAAATTTCTATGCTGTTAAAAGAACTCGTTCTTTTTTATGATGTTTCAGGAAAAAAAGCAAAAGCTGCCTACTACGACAGGAAATTAAAAAAATTATGAAAGAACTTGATAAAGTTTACGACCCTAAAATTGTAGAAAAAAAATGGTATGACTTCTGGCAGGAGGAAAACCTCTTTTCAGCAGATGCAAATAGCAATAAACCAAAATATAGCATACCTATACCTCCTCCCAACGTTACAGGCTCTTTACACATGGGCCATGGTCTAGTAGACACAATACAAGATATCTTGATCCGCTATAAAAGAATGTCAGGATTTGAAGCTTTATGGATCCCTGGAACAGACCACGCGGGCATTTCTACGCAAACAGTCGTAGAAAGGCACCTATATGCTAAGTATGGCAAAAGAAAGCGAGATTACTCAAGAGAAGAATTTGTCTCCCATATCTGGGATTGGAAAGAGATCTATCAAGAAAAAATTCTCCATCAACTACAACAGCTTGGCTGCTCTTGTGATTGGTCAAGGCTCCGTTTTACCATGGATGAAGGCTCAAATCTTGCCGTTAAGACCATATTCAAAAAAATGTTTGATGATAAAATCATCTATAGAGGCTACTACCTTGTAAATTGGGATCCTATTTTACAAACTGCCATAGCAGACGACGAAGTTGAACATGAAGAAAGAGAGTCTTTCCTCTGGCATTTTTCTTATCCTGTAGATAACGAATTTATTACTATTGCAACAACACGTCCAGAAACCATGCTTGGCGATGTAGCTGTGGCTGTGCATCCTGAAGATCCTCGCTACAAACACCTCATTGGTAAAAAAGCTCTTCTGCCTCTGCAAAATCGCCTGATTCCTATCATCGCAGATCAGTATGTCGATAAGGATTTCGGGACCGGCGCTGTAAAAATCACTCCAGCTCACGATGTCAATGACTACGAAATTGCTAAAAGACATAAGCTTGAAATGATCAATATCATGAATCCTGATGCTACTATCAATGAAAATGGTGGCAAATTTCAGAATCTTTCTCGCGAAGATGCTAGAGAAGCTGTTGTAAGCGAAATGAAAAAACTAGGGATGCTTGTCAAAATTGAAAAGCATCAAAACCGTGTGGGAATCTCTTACAGAACAAAAGCGATTATTGAGCCTTACCTTTCCAAACAGTGGTTCATCAAAATGGAGCCATTCAAAGAAAAGCTCATGGAAGTAGTTCGCACAAAGCAAGTAGAGATACTCCCCTCTTACTGGGAAAAAACCTACTTTCATTGGATTGAAAATCTTAGAGATTGGTGCATTTCGCGCCAGCTTTGGTGGGGGCACAGAATCCCGGTCTGGTATCACAAAGATGATCCAGAAAAAATGATCTGCCACATCGGCGATGAAGACTTAGGAGATGATTATGTACAAGATGAAGATGTTCTTGATACTTGGTTTTCTTCTGCTCTTTGGCCTTTTTCAACTCTTGGATGGCCGAATAAAACAGACGATTTAGCCTCTTTTTTTCCTCATAGTACACTTGTTACAGGACATGACATCTTATTTTTCTGGGTAGCTAGAATGATCATGATGTCTGAATATGCCGAGAAAAAAGTTCCTTTCAAAAAGACCTTTATCCATGGACTTATCTATGGAAAATCTTATTGGAGAGAAGATAAAGAAAAAAACATAGCCTATGTTTCTCAAGAAGAGCGTAAATCCTTTGAGATGGGAAATCCTGTGCCAAAAGATGTATTTAGCAAATGGGAAAAAATGTCCAAATCTAAAGGGAACGTAATTGATCCTTTAGAAATCATCGATGAATATGGTGCTGATGCGATGCGTCTTGCACTTTGCTTTAGCGTTACTGACGCAAGACAGATCGATCTCGATAGAAGACGGTTCGAAGAATTTAGAAGCTTTGCGAATAAATTTTGGAACGCTGCGCGCTTTGTGTTTCTCAATTTAGAAACTGTAGATCTCGAAAAAGGCTTAAATCGCAATATTTTTACTCTAGATGATAAGTGGATATTATCAAGACTTGAGCAAGTGGTTCAAGAAATTGGAACAGCTATTGAAGATTACAATTTTGATCAAGTAGCGAAAACTGCTTATAATTTCCTCTGGGATGAATTTTGCGCCTACTATCTTGAAATTTCTAAACCGTATCTTTTTGGTAAAAAAGGAAACGCTGAAATCAAGAACAACAAACAAGTTCTTCTTCTCACTGTTTTTACAAGTATTGTGCGCTTACTTCACCCTGTAGCTCCTTTCATCACAGAAGAAATATTTTCTTGTATCAAAGATAGCTTCCATCTAAACAAGATATTAGTAAACGATCCTTATTTAGAAGAGTTCAAAAAAGCTATAGAGGCTAAAGCATGCATCGTAGCGCCATACCCTACTCAAATTGACCCATCTATGATCAATTCTCAAGTAGAAGATGAATTTGCATTCATTTCTGAGGTTGTCTACGCAATACGCAACATCAGAGCTGAAATGGGTGTTATGCCGGGAGTTGCTACAGAGCTATACATTGAAGGAAACGCTCTGTTGATCAAAGAAAACGAAGCTATGATCTCATCACTTGTAAAAATTGAGCAAATTCATTTTTCTGCTCCAACAGATAATCTGTTTGTCTCTAAAGCGAATGTGCGTCATGTTCAACTCTTTATTCCTCTTCCAGCGGAACTGATTGATAAAGAGCGGCAGCGCCTAGAAAAAGAGATGGAAAAACTCTTTAAGC
>VGMA01000049.1 GCA_016866575.1 Chlamydiota bacterium | reverse complement strand
CCATACTCCTGAATATTTCCAGATAATCCCCTTCCATTTTGAGCTGCTGCAATCTTTGCTATCTCTATCAGCGCTTTTTGATCAGTAATCCCATACTTCTGAATATTTCCAGATAATCCCCACCCATTTTGAGCTGCTGCAATCTTTGCTATCTCTATCAGCGCACTTTGATTAGTAATTCCGTAATTCTGAATGCCTGAAGATAGTACCATTCCATCTTTATATGCTGCGCTCTTAGCTATCTCTATGAGCGCATCCTCGTCGGTGATTCCATAATTCTTAATAAATTGAGATACTATATTTCTATTTTGAACTGATGCGATCTTCGCTATTTCTATCAGAGCTCTTTGATCGGTAATCCCATAATTCTGAATGTAAAAAGATATGAGTGATCCATCTCGAGCTGCTGCGATCTTTGCTATCTCTATAAGCGCTTTTTCGTCAGTAATTCCATACTTCTGAATGTTTTGACATACATCCCCTCCATTCCAAATCGCAGAGGTTTTGGCAATTTCTACTACCACCTTTTTCTCTAGCTGCATGTAGCCAATCTTCCGTATAGCCTGATTAAGTTTTTGAATGTCGCTTTCATGTAGATTTCTTAGCAACTGCGGGTTGTCTTTAATCAAATCATTGATTTTCTGATAGATAACTGGTAATTTTTCTCTGTTGTCTCGATTAGAGTCTATCAAAGCAAGATTATCACGAAAAGATTGTAGAATAGGATTTGTCATATAGGCCTTTCGTAGTGCTAAACTTAACCGTTTCCTGCTAAAGGATCCTCATCTTTGAGATCGATCCTAATCTCATCTTAGTATTCAACTCTTCTTGGCTAAGACAGACTAAAAATTTGCAGCTCCTAGTTGGAACTAATCAAATTTTGAAACACTTTAGCTACACCTTCACTACTGACTTAGCCGGTAAAATAAAATCAAATACTTTATTTTAAAGATCTATAAGCGCCTCTTAGGCCTTAAATTGCTCTTTTCTAGTAGTTGCAATTATGGGACTTTTAAAACCAAAGTACGTTTGGTTAAGTTTAGGAAAAACGTGATTTTTTCAGAAAATGGGGCTATTTAGCTATTTTTCTTGCTAGGTATGATGATTCTATCTTAAATAGCTGAGGTTAATAGAATAGACTGATCTGTTTTCTGATGCTAGGAACATCGAGATTGCGGATATAATCGATCAAATTTGCATGCCACCAATGCATACCTTTGAGCTTCATCTCTGCTATTGCAGCTTCTTTTTCCCAATTTTGGCAAACGATACGATAGATTGCACATAATGCTCCGGTTCGATCTGCCCCATGGAAGCAGTGCACATATGCAGGGTGATGAAGTGGATTTCTTAAAATTTTTAGAAAATCGATTACCACTTGGTCATTGAGTTCATATGGCGAAAAAGGAAGATGAAACGCGAACATGCTCTTTGGTTTATTTCTTACTAAAAGACGCCTTTTTCTTAGATCAATCACTGTTTTGATCCCTTTGGTTGCAAGCTCTCTTAAACCTTTTGCAGAAGGTTTGCCCCCTCTCATCAAAACTCTTTCATCTACCTCTTGAAAATTAGGAATTCTATGCCGAAAAAATGTTTGGCGAATAAAAAAGCGCAGCACCGCATACGTTCCACAGCACATTGCTAAACAATACAAAAAAAATCTTTTCATTTTTATCTTTACTCTAACAATAGATTTTTTCTAAAGGGATCATGGAAGATAGATTCGCTAGACTCTCTGATTGTCTAACGATAAAATCAATATCAGGCAGCGAAGAGAGTACATATGTAAAAGCTGAATCAGCTTTATTTGATATATACACGATCAATTTGGCATCACCTTTAGAAATCGATACATTCTGAATTTTTTCAAATAAGGAAGCTGTAATCTCATTATGATTTTGCAAATCGAGAAGAACCACCTGTTTTTCTTCTAAGGCTCTTTTTAAAACAAAGAGGTATTTTTCATCAAAAATTTTCCCTTCCATGTCCAGATCTAAAAGACGCTTGGCGATTTCTGAAAGCTTAACAGACGCGCAGCCCAGTTTTTCGATAGCGATACCGGAAGCTATATTTGCCAAGCTAATAGCATCATCGATTGTAAGATCATTAGCGTAAGCAAAAGCCAACATTGCTAATGCCGTATCACCGGCTCCTGTGACATCTTTGACATCTTTTTGCGTTACAGGAAAATCCTTACGAACTCCTTTTTGATCAAAAAGAGTCATTCCATGTTCTGAGCGGGTGATTAAAAGCATTTCTGCTTGTGTTTCTTGTAAAAGTTTTTGAGCCACTTCATCTAGCGAAACTTCTTTAGAACATTTAGCAGCAGCATACGCCTCTTTCAAATTAGGCTTAATAATGGTTGCGTTTTTATATTTTTGAAAATCATTTCCTTTAGGATCTACAATTACAGGCTTTGAGCGAGATCTACACTCTTTGATGATTTCAGTGAGAATCTGATCTGATAAAACTCCTTTACCATAATCAGAAATAGCTACAATATCAAACGAGTCTATCGAAGCTTTAAAAAGATCTAAAAGAGCCTTTTCAATCTGCTCAGTCACTGCTACTTTTTGCTCAAAATCGATTCGAATGAGCTGCTGCGAATCTGCTATCACCCGTTTTTTTGTAGTAGTGCAAAACTGTTTTTGAATGAAAATCCCTTCTGTAGAGATCCCTTTTTCTAAAAAAAGTTTTTTTAGCTCTTGGCCGTTGTCATCATCACCCAATCGACCAAATACTGTTACTTCAGCTCCAAGAGCTTGTAAATTCAATACTACGTTGCCAGCACCTCCAGGCAATGCATGCTGATTTTCCACAAGTAAAACTGGCACTGGAGCTTCCGGAGAAATCCTGTCTGCTTTCCCAGTAATGTAGACATCCAATATCAAATCGCCGATCACAAGCGCTTTGATAGGTTTAAGATGTCCAAACACGCCAACTACCATCTACTATAGTCCCCTGTTGGATCTCTTTTATCGAGATAATTGCACACATAATCTTCAACAGATTTTTCAATCGGTGTGAATTGCCAAGGTTTTAAACCTTCTTTTTTTCTTGCAGCATGGTATTTTGTCATATCAGCTGCAGTATAGTTTTGGTAGCTTTTCTTAAGCGATTCCGGCATATCAACATAATGGATTTTAGGATCCATTTTCATCGCTTTGAAAATAGAGTGCATAAGCTGATTCCAGCTTACAGGTTTCGATGTGCCGATGTTGTATACACCTTTAAGACCATTTGTCAAAAACTCAACAGTCATCTCCACCACATCTTTAACATAGATAAAATCTCGCATCTGCTCACCATCTTTGTAAGCCGAGGATGTAGATTTAAAGAGCTCAACATATCCTTTTTCTTTGATTTGATTGTAGCCATGGTAGACCATCGAAGCCATTTTGCCTTTATGATACTCATTTGGTCCAAAAACATTGAAATATTTCAAGCATACGATTTGATCTAGGACGTTTTGTTGTAGCGCCCATAAATCAAACATGTGCTTAGAAAAGCCGTAAATGTTCATAGGCATCAGACCAATTAACCCTTCATGGTCATCACTAAACCCTCTAAGACCATCGCCATAGGTTGCAGCAGATGAGGCTGCGATAAAAGGGATGGAATTTTTTAGAGCAAATTCTGCGAGCATGATCGAAAAGCGGTAATTGTTTTCGTAAAAATGGGCGCCGCTAAGCTCTGTCGTATCGCTTGTTGCCCCTAGATGAAGAATACCCTCTAGATCGCTCTCTCTACCTTCAAGCCAGCCTTTTAACTCTCTCGAAGAAATGCACTCGATAAAACCTTTTTGGCGTAGATTTTTCCATTTGCCTGCTGCATCGAAATCATCAACTAAGACAAGATTTTTATATCCTTTGTTGTTGAAATGTCTTACAACACAAGAGCCGATAAATCCTAATGCTCCGGTAACTAATATAAATTGGTCTTTGTACAAACTTTTCATAGCGAATATCTCCGATGATAAGCTTCAGTATATACAAGATAGTATTCAAAGATCCAGATCAAACTCATACCTTGATTACAGATCTTCAAATCTACAAAGCGACTGATCTTTTTAAAAGTCTAGTATCTTAAGTGGAGAGTACTTTTTTAGTGATTGTTTGTAAAACCCCTTTTTCATTTTTGATCATACTCTGATCAAACTAAATAGGTTTTAATCGAGGGGCTATACCAACCATCTTGATCTTTTTTGATCTGTTCACATGCAATGAACATGCAACTTTCAGGAAGATCTTGCGACCTTTTATGTTTTGCCCAAAACGCGCTGCCGCTACCGGTCATGATTACCTGGGAAAAGACTTTTTTAAGATCCTTATAGACCACTTCTAAAAGTGGATTCAATCGAAAAGCTGCGGGCATCAAATCATTTACAGGCTCTAGCGTATTCGATAAAGCATCTTCAAGTAAATCGCGAGGATCTTTGCTACTCATCTCGTTTTCCTTGCAAATGCTGTAAATTTTAGCAGTAGAACATGCCATAAGATGAGGTAAAGCTACCCAAAATGTCTCGCTGCTTGTGAAATGTACATTCTCAACCACATCCCCTCTTCCTGTGCAATATGCAGCTCCTGAAGAGAAAAAGAAGGCAACATCTGAGCCCAGTAAAGCGCCCATACGTCGAAGCTCATCGATAGAAAAAGGGTTGCCAAAGAGACTATTTAATCCAAAAAGAGTCGTTGCCGCATTCGAACTGCCGCCACCTAAGCCAGATTCAAAAGGAATCTGTTTATCTAGATGGATTTTAACGGGTGCATGATTGCCGAGTCGATCTCTAAATAGATCCAAAGCGCGAATGACGAGATTCGTTGAATCTTGTTTTAAGCGAGGATGGTTGGATGTAAATTGATCTTGATCAGAAAATTCAATGTCTAGGTAATCGCCAAAATCTAAGGCAATATAGAGGGAGGCTATCTCATGATAGCCATCCCCCCTTTTCGCAAGAGTGCGAAAAAAGATGTTCACCTTAGCAGGAGAGAACCATCTCATTCTTGAGCTGGTGTCTCTTCTTGTGAAGCTTCTTCTGCTTGAACTTCTTGTTTTTGTTCTTTAGCAGCTACATGGATCACTCTATCTGGAAGAACTTCTACTTGAACAAAAGCGATAACGCCTTCTTTCAAACGAACTTCCACTTTGTGTACTCCAAGCTTTTTGATTGCATGTGGAAGCATAACATCTCTTCTTTCGATTTGATATCCGTGCTCTACAAGCATCTTAGCTACATCTAGAGAACTTACAGATCCATACATATGACCTGCGATATCCACTTTTGTAACCGTCTTAAGAACAACATCTTTAAGTTCTACAGCAAGTTTTTCAGCTTCTACTTTATCTGAAGCTGCAACTTTAGCTCTTTCTTCTTGCAATTTGACTTGGATACGATAAGCTTTCGCTGAAACTATATCTGCATGTCCAAAAGGAAGAAGAAAATTGCGTGCAAATCCTGCTCTTACAGATGCAATTTCACCCATTCTACCAACATTTCTCACATCTTTGAGAAGTAGCACTTTCGTTTTTTTCTGCATGATCTTCCTCTCTTATTCGTTGGATACAAAGGGGAGCAATGCCATGTGTCTTGCTCTTTTAATCGCTACTGTCAATAAACGTTGACTTTGGCAACTTACCCCTGTGATTCTTCTTGGTAAAATTTTTCCTCTCTCTGTGATGAATTTAGAGAGAAGGTCAATGTCTTTATAATCAATGGAAGTGATTCCGGAAGAGGCAAGAGGACATCTTTTCTTTCCCATCTTACGTCCACCCATGTCTGCGATAATTCTTCTGTTCATAGTCCTATACCTCTACAAGCGGTTTAAATGTAAATTCATTACTTTCAGGTACAGCATTTTCTTCGATCTGTAGAGTGAAGAAACGGACCAAATCTTCATGAAGATTGTATTCATTCCACATTTCACGAACGGTGTCGGAATACGCAGAGAAGTAAACGATAAAATAGTGTCCCTCGCGAGCACCTTTGATCTCATACTTAAGCTTTTTTCTTCCCCAATCGATCACTTTATGCACTTCACCTTCTAAAGAGGTAATGAGTGAGGTGATCTTTTCCATCGCCTTTTGTCTAGCCTCATCACTGAGGGTCGCGCGAATGATGTACATCCCTTCGTAGGTATGTTTATTTCTTCGTCTAACCATTCTTTTGTTCTCCCATACCAACTTCTATTGAGTTGGCATATTGCAATGTTTTCTCTGTTCCTAGCTCTAAAACTTTACCTAAAATCAACACCGCTTTTTCCAGAAGATCAGGCAGTAGTTCCTTTTCTTCTTTTCGGTAGTTATCGAGCACGTAATCTTTTAGCTCTATGCGAGAATCTTGTCCGATTCCCACTCGCAGTCTTGAATATTCTTTCGAACCCAAACACTGCTCTATATTTTTTAGGCCGTTGTGGCCCCCTGCCGAGCCTTCCAGCCTAAGCCGAAAGCGCTTGAAAGGGATGTAAATGTCATCTGTTACTACAAGGACGTTTTGTAGCGGCACTTTGTAGTAATCCATCGTCTTTTTTACCGATTGACCAGACAAATTCATGTACGTCATCGGTTTTAGCAAAAGGAGCTCTCCATCTTTGGCAATTTCTCCTTCAAGAGAGGGGACAAAACGAAACGTGCAACCCCTTTTTTTTGCTAAGGCTTCCAGAACCTGAAAGCCTATATTGTGTCTTGTATCTTTGTACTTGTCTCCCGGATTTCCCAGTCCAACAATTAGATACATCATGCTTACTTCGCTACTGAAACAAGTACGTTATCTTGTTTTGTAATCACGCGTAGATCAGCGGAAATAGACAAATCGCGAACGCGTCTTACTTCACCAAGACCTACTGATTGCATGTCTAAGTGGAACGCTTCTGGCAATTGATTTGCTTGGCAAGTAACACGAACTGCTCTTTTAATGAACTTAAGCTGTCCGCCGAGCTTCATTCCCGGGCACTGATCTTGGTTGATGCAAACAACAGGAACGTTCACAGACACCAATTTATGATCTTCAACTTCTTGAAGGTCGAGGTGCAAAATTGCGTATGTAACAGGGTGGTATTGGATCTGTTTTACAATAGCTTTGCTCTTTTTTCCATCCAATTCGATTTCGAAAACTTTAGTAGCAAGGCCCCCTTTTGAAATGGAGCGTAAATGTGTTTCAAGTTCAACTCCACCGATAGTAACAGACAGGCTAACACCTTTGTTGAGAGTGTAAAGCACGCCTGGAATGTCTTTAAGGTGGCGAATTTGTTTTAAAGAACTTTTTTTTCCTAAAGCACGTGTTGTAAGCGTAAGTTTCATAACTTCCCTTCGATTAAATTAACTCGTGAAAATAGCCCAGAGACACAAGAGTTGTGTCTAAATAGAGAAATGTCACGAGATAGAAATCTTAATAATTATGGACAACCCCTATGGGGCGTCTATCTCATTTTATATAGTGTTTTACTCGGATGTAGAGTCCCGCGTAAAACTAGTAAACTGGGGTGGAAGGATTCGAACCTCCGGATGTCGGTACCAAAAACCGATGCCTTACCACTTGGCGACACCCCAAAAATTAACAAGCAACAGCGTACAACAAAGTAACCTTTTTTTGCAATCCCTTATCGATTAAATTTTATCTTTTTTGAAAATATAGGCTATTTTCCCTCTTCTCCCCCACGCTTGAAGAAATTCTTCTACCTCATAAAGCACCTCTGTATCGCTGTCAGGATAGAACGCGGGATCCATGCAATAAACCATTTTTTTTCTAGCGTCATACCCTTTCACTACAAGCAAATGACCACTTCTATAAGGCAGCGCGCTATCTTTTAAAGGACCTTTCACACTAACCACAACGGGCCTTTGATCATGAATATGACTGAAAAGCTCATTCAATCCACTCAGCCTACATACATAGCAAAACCAAGAAGAGCCTAGCCGATGCGATGCTTCTGCAACATTCAAAACCCAATTGCCATAAATATCAAATTTTTGATCTTTTGCTTTTTCTGCAAATTCTGCTGGATCTACTCTGCTATTGCCTAAAAGATAATTGATGACACAAGCAGTCGATGTGGGTGAGCATAAATCAGATTTTCTTCTGTGATCTAAGCTAAATTGCGATATACCCTCTACATCTAGATTGATATCATCCGCCTCAAATTCACTTGAGGATTCAGCTTGATTTATAAAAACATGTAGAGAGGAAAAATTTTGCAATAAAGCCCCTTCTACCGCTTCGATTTTAACCTTGAAACCTCTACCTTTTTTACCCTTTTTAAGATTCAACACATCTTGATCCATGACAATGTAATCATTTTTTTCATCTGAACCTTTTTGCTCATCTTTACCCCACACACCGTAAAGGACCCAAGAAGACCAATCTTCTAAAAGTACACTGACATAGATGTGGTAGCTTCCGCAATCAGGCCGTTTGGCATTCCAACTCAAAATGAGCTCGTCAAATAGCTCTACTTCACTTTCTAGCCATTCATTAGAAATATCTTTGCAATGAAACATCTTTGCCTCTAAAAAGCCCCCAAAAATCAACAATAAAGAGAGAATCGCTAAATGCATAATTTTTCCTTTTTTAAAGAATAAATAAAAGTTTGATAAATATTCAATATGTCCGTTATTCTTTAGTCCTTCTAAAGGAGGTAACCATGTGCTTAACATGTTGGGATGCAGATAAAAGAGAAGATAAAATTCGTATGTACGGACCAGACGCATGTCTTGGTGATGACATGCTTACAATGTCTCTTTCTTCCATGAAATCAGAGCTAACTGAAGAGTGGGTTGAAACTCGCAAGACAAATTTCCGAATCATAAAGGGAGCGATCACAGATTTTTCAGGTGATCAAATCTCTTGGAATGCAGAAGACCCTAAAACAAAAAAAACTTCTACACTCCACGTGCAATTTGTTTGAGATTATTTCCCTTTTATGGTTTATGTAAGCCATATCAAGGAAGTAGTTCATGAGAATAGTACACATTGCCTCTGAACTTGCCCCTGTTGCTAAAGCGGGTGGTTTGGGAGACGTTATACACGGATTAGCCAAACAACAAAAGCAGCAAGGGCATCACGTCGAGATCATTTTACCTCGCTACGACATCATCCAATTTGAAGCGTTTGACACTCTGAAAGTCTCTATGAGAGATTTGTGGTCCTATGAGAACTCCACTCAAATCCACAATTCTGTTTGGTCTGCAACCATTGAAGGGGTAACAACGCATCTCATCGAACCTCATCACACAAGTTACTACTTCAATCGCGGAAAAATTTACGGCGAAGCTGACGACATCTCTAGATTTATCTATTTTAGCAAAACAGCACTTGAATTTTTGCTAAAATCAAAAAAGCACCCTGATATCATCCACATCCATGACTGGCCGACATCTATCGTGGCTCCCCTTGCAAAAGAAATCTACAAAAAACTTGGACTTCAAGTAGGAGCTATTGTTTTAACCATACACAATCTTGAACATCAAGGTAAATGCCTTGCAAAAGATCTATCCAAAATAGGCTTGCGCGGAGATGACTTTCTTACAGAAACCTCAATGCAAGATCCAAGCGACCCTACTTTAATCAACTTGCTTAAAGGCGGCATAGAATACAGCGACATCGTAACAACCGTTTCTCCTAGGTATGCAGAAGAAATCAAAACGCCTTTAGGGGGAGGCAATCTATACCAAACAATCCAAAGACATGAAAAAAAGATCATCGGCATCCTCAATGGCATAGAAACTGAATTTTGGAATCCCGCAAATGACCACCACCTGATCCGTAATTACAATCCCGATCCCCATCAAATTCGCCATGTGATCAAGGCAAAAAAGCAGAGCAAAGAGATCTTGTTAAAAAAACTCAAACTCAGCGAACCTCAAGGCCCACTTATCTGTTGTATTACACGCTTAGTGAACCAAAAATCACCCGAGCTAATTAAGGAAGCTATTTTATACACACTAGAAAAAAAGGGTCAGTTCATTCTTCTTGGATCAGCTCCAGATAAAGAGATTGAAAAAGAATTTCTCAAACTCAAAAACAACCCTCAGCTAGAATCTAGCGCTTTTATCCAACTTTCTTTTGATGAAACTTTTGCACATCAAATTTATGCTGCTTCTGATGCGATCATCGTCCCCTCTTTATATGAGCCTTGCGGACTTACCCAAATGATCAGCATGAGATACGGAACTGTTCCTATTGTAAGAAAAACTGGGGGACTTGCCGATACAGTTTTTGATATCGATCTTTCTGATAAACCTGTAGAGCAGCGAACTGGATTTTCTTTTGATTTTCCTGATACAAAAGGTGTCCACTGGGTCCTTGATCGCGTTTTTGATTGTTACGAAAACGACCAAAAAAAATGGCAGACCATTGTTCAAAACGGCTTCAATATAGACGTGAGTTGGAAACACTCAGCCAAAGAGTATGAAAAAGCCTATTATTCCGCTCTTCGCCTTTAAATATATTTTTGCAGTCAGAAAGATCTGAATCTAGAGAAGCTCCATCAAACTGAGCTTCTCTAAACAGATTAAGGCTGTGAAACAAATGCTATACGGATAGCGGATCTGTGCACGTAGATATACTCTATTCCGGAAAATAGCGTGTAGAGCGCTGTGAGCAAGACAACATAAAAGCTAGCGTTTCTCAAGGCTTCTAGATCTATCAGTCCCATAGAGTATGGAATCATTAAAATTAAAATCATAAAAATTGCAACAGCTTGTAGCACAGCTTTTACTTTACCGCTCCATCTTGCTGCTAACGCTGTACCGCTGAGTGCGCAAAGAGTTCTTAAGGTGCTAATCACGGCGTCGCGAAAGACAAAAATCAAGACAAGGAGTAAAGGTAGTTTTACAATTCCTTGGGTAAAGGTAAGAAGGATCGATAGCCTTACAATACTGTCAGCCATAGGATCGAGCACTTTTCCAAGATTTGTTACCTGTTTAGATCTTCTTGCTACTACACCATCGAAAATGTCTGATAGCTCGCAAAGCAGCAAAATGCCAAGCAGAACATAGGGCATTGCCACTAAAGACAATCCCATTTGAGGATAAAATAAATAAACGACTAAAAAAACTGGTAATAATGCTACACGAGCTAATGTCAAAAATAGGGCAAATTTCAAAATGGCACCTGAGTAACTTCTTTTACTTATATCTATCATACATGAAGCTAGTTTTCTTTTGTTGTAAAAAAATTGATGCGGGGGTACACTTCCTTGTCATATGTTGACTTTTCAAGAAATACTTTCCACCCTTTTTGATTTTTGGTCAAAAAAAGGGGCTATATACCAGCAAGGATACGACGTCGAAAAAGGGGCGGGTACCTTTAATATAGACACTTTCTTCAGGGTTTTAGGACCAGAGCCCTACTCAGTGGTGAATGCAGAACTCTGCAGACGCCCATCTGATGGACGCTATGGAGAAAATCCGAACAGATTGCAAAAATTTCACCAATTGCAAGTCATCATCAAACCTTC
>VGMA01000048.1 GCA_016866575.1 Chlamydiota bacterium | reverse complement strand
GAATAGCAAGTCATCCCGGATCAGCTAAAGGTGTTATGATCAATGCACTTAAATTGGCTTCAGCCCTTATTAACGCTTTACCAAAAGAGATTTCTCCTGAACATACAGAAGGAAGAGATGGATTTATCCATCCTACAGATTATAAAGGGACATCAGAAAAAGCAGTTTTGAAATTTATCTTGCGAGATTTTGAACTTGATGGTCTTGAAGCCAAAAGAGAGACATTAAGGCAGATTGTAAAAAATCTACAAGATCAGGAGCCTTTGGCAAAATGGAAAATTACTTTCCATTCGCAATATAGAAATATGCGCTATTATCTAGATAAAGACCCATTTGTTATTGAAGCTGCAAAAAAGGCTGTTTCTAAGGCAGGCTTGGTCCCATTTTCAGAGCCGGTTCGCGGGGGAACAGATGGAGCTCATCTTACTGAACGGGGCTTACCAACTCCAAATATCTTTACTGGCTTTCACAACATTCACAGTGAAAAAGAATGGATTTGCTTACAAGATATGGAAAATTCGGTTAAAACGCTGATTCACTTAGCAGAGATTTGGGAACAAGAGGCATGATAGAATATTTAGCTTGAACTTAACCTATCTATTGGTAAAATCTTTACCTAATTTTGACAATAGAGGTGGTTGTGAAGCTAAGTTTTGGTGCTGCAAAAAGTGTTACTGATTGGTTTAAATCTGAATATGCATTAAGTCATCATCGATTAGGGATTGTCGGTGCGATGAACCAATGGATCAATTCAGGCAGATCGATTCCATCTAAAGACAGTTTCGGTAATAAGAGTATTTCATGTATTGACGCAGCAAATATTGCCAGAGGAAAAAAATATGTCGTTGGAACTTTGCCCTCTAGTGTAGATGAAGTAACAAAAAAAGCTCTTTCTATATTGGAAAAGTCTCATCAAAGTGGCCCTATTCTTGAAATTGGCGGTGCCAACAGCACTCTTGTTACAGACTTTTTGAAAAAAAATAGAGAGGTGATACTGTTAGAGCCCTCTAAGCCTGCTCTTCTTGCTCTAATTGATAGAATACAAGATGAATATTTAATCGAAAATGCTGCAAAACGACTCAAAATCGTGCCAAAAAAAATGGAAGAGTATAAATTCAGCACAAAAGTTGATTTGATTGTAGCTCAGTCTAGTTATCCTTATGCTGATCCTTCAAAATTTCTCACAGTTTGGCAAAAAGCATGTGGATCTCTTTCTCAAAACGGTCTGATATCGGGTAATTTTTTCCTATATCCTGAATATGGAGACAAAGAAGTGCAAAATGCTTTGGAATTTAGTTTTCGATTTTACCTAGGCGCTTGGCTAATTAATGACTTTGTGGCCAAAGAACTTTTTTTCTCTTCAAATCTGGAGCTTCTTCATTATGAAATTAAAGAAGATCAAGATAGTATTGAGTTTGTAGCTAAAAAAAGGGAAGAAAGAATATATGTACGGCGCGAAATAGGGATAAAACCATTCGGACCGACACCTTCACTGCATAAATAGTCTTTTTAGGTAGGTTAAAAGAAAAGTACTGAGTAAAAAAGGAGTATTTCGATCATAGCCTACTTTTATGTGGGATTTTTCCCATTGATAACGTATCCTTTATGTCATGTTTATACTTTCTATATTACCAATAGGGCTTGCTGTTGTTCGCTTGCCCGCTTCCTCAGAATTTCCTAAATGGGTGCTAGAGGGAGAATTTTTTTCGATCACAAAAACTTCAGATGAAATGTCGATTGTGTCAGTTGAGGATATTGTTCCTCAGGGTGTACAAGCAGAAAAAGGTTGGGGGTGTTTCAAAGTAGAAGGACCTCTTGATTTAGCTCAAACGGGAGTCTTAGCAGCATTAACAGCTCCACTTGCTGCAGCTGAAATCACTGTATTCGCTATTTCCACATTTGATACGGACTATCTTCTTGTAAAAAGAGAAAATCTAGCTAAAGCAATTACTGCTTTAAGCTCAATCTGTAAAATTTTGTAATTTTAGATCTTCATTAGTCAATGGCCTCTGCTTGGAGGCCATCTTTTTTTAAACGTCAATATTCCCGATAGATACAGAGTCTAAAGTATCGAAAAATCGGACAAATTCTTCTATAGAAAAACTTCTAGGCTCACTATCCATAGGATTGAACAAGATAAACTTAGGCTCGGCTGCTATATAGCAAGCTCTTAGGGTATTTGCATGAAGTACACCATTTGTGATTCTAAAGGTGAATGTAGCAAACCCTTGATAGAGAATTTCATGAAAAAGTGCATTTGCTTTACTTAGTTTTTCATGATAAGGTGTATTTGAGCTTACCTCATAGTTAAAGCTTTGTTCTTCAATTCCTTCCGGGCCAGGCAACTGTCTAATAAGGCGTCCTGGTACTCCACCTTGAGCGCGTCTTTCACTAAACCATGGACCTGTTAAATCGACACAGCTTTTGATTACGCTAAAGGCATAACTTGTATGGTAATGATTGGAAAACATGATTTCTTCAAACCAGCTCGGGCTTTTTGGATAAATCACAGTAAGTGCTTGCTGGGTGATGTTATTCCAGCGAATGATCAAATCCTCAGAAAAATTTTCATTTGCTTTGGCATGTATCGCATCGAGCTCTTTTTCTACCGCTTGGATGACAGAAAGAACATGGGCATTTTTTGTAGGAGAATTATGATTGAATGCTTTTTCATTTTTTTCTTCTTCTGTCATTTTATCAAGTCTTGTTTTGCTTATTGCTAACAAAGAACGCGTATGGTGTAAAAGACCAGTAATATGGGGGATCTTTTGCAAAACTCTTGTTGTGTAAGCTGCTGCAACACAGGTAAACAACGAAGTTTGTTGAAGATGACCACTTGTTTTTAAAAGAACATCTTCCAGCTGGCTAGAACCTAAAAGCTTATCGAATAAAGGATCTTTAAGAACTTTATTTTTAATAGCTTTAGGTAAGTGGAGTAAGGAGAGAATGAGTAATTTTTGTGGACCTGAGCGCCCTTTTTCTAGGTAGTAATTAAAATACTCATGCGAACTTAATTTCTTTTTTTCTAAAATTTTTTGCGCAAAAATCTCGATGTTTTTTGGAGAAAATGGATCGATACTTTTATAAGAATCAATTGTACGCTGCGTCGGTACATAGGTTGAAAAAATGACAAGATCTGTTAAAATCAACTGGATCAGTTTTTTTTCTTTAAATGAGAGCGCTTCTTTAGAAAGATAAGAGTCGACACTCAATAAAAGATCTCTGAGTTTAGGATAGATCAGAGGGCTACGCACTTCTAAATTTGTTCTAAAATCCCTCAATTTTGAAAGCTCTGAAAGGACGGTGCTTTGCTCAAAAATTTGAGGAAAATCACTAAGTGACTCTAGCAGTAATTGGTGCTCTTCTCTAATAGCGTCTGATTCAGCAAAGATTATTTCACTGGTGTGAATCGATCTCAAGAGCTCAGGATCAAAAATCTCCGATTGATCAAGTTCTTCGAATACCTCTTTGTCAGATGAGTCAAATTCTTCATCGAGCAATTCAAAACACCCCATATCTTCTTGAGACGATCCGTTAGGAGAATTTGGAGAAGATTCAACAACTTCTTCTTGAATCAAAGAGAGCATGGAAAGATTCAAACGGGGTATTGGAAGTGGAGATTTACTTGCTAAACCAAAAGAGCTATCGATAACTTCTTCTTGAATAATAGAGATGTTTCTAAAAGCCAAAGGTGATGTTGGCTCTAATGAGATCAAAGGCAGCTCTTTACTTACATCCTGGTTTTGATCATAAAAAACATCATAGTGCAAAGATGAATACTCTAAAGATAATGATTGTGGTGAAGTTAAAATAGGTAAAGGTGCTCTATCTACTTCTTGACGAGAGAAAGTCGTAAGAACTTTACTCATATTAGATATGTCAGGTGTATGTCTTGGCGAATCTCGATCCTCATGAACTGATCCAAAAGGTGTTTCTTGATCTGTTATGCCTAAATCAATAGATCGAATGAGACTTAGGGTATGAAGCCTTTCTAAATTTCGTTCAGTATGTCTATTTGTCTGTTCGATAGTCCAAGAAAGAGGTAGTGGGGCATCATCGACAAGATCTGTGACAGCTAAATTTGATGGTGTTCTTTGTTCAATAGATGGGGATCTTAATCGAAATAAGCACTGATTTAAATCGTTAGATTCTTCAGTGGTTTCTTCAAAAAGTCTAAAAGCCATCTCTTGTTCATGAAAAGATCCGGGTGAATCAAAAGAAGAGATCGTGCTATTAGATCCTTCATAGCCATCTTGTGAAGAAAGGGTGCTGTCTAAAGAAGGAACATCAGTGGGATTTTCTATAAAATTTTCTGATGAAGGAGATCTGTTTTGATCTGATTGATTCTCTAGAATACTTACTGATGATGGAGAGGCTTTTTGAAAGATTGGATCATTTTCAATATCTGCTAGAGCTCTAGGACACTCATTTAACTCTTTATTTTTCTTTGATGGTGGTGCCGAAAAATTAGAGTCTATTGAAATTCTTAAAATTGAAGGTGATGAATCTAAGACGATAGTTTCCACTGCTTTTGAGTAGCTAGTGGCAGGTTTTATAGGTTCTACATGTGCTATTAATTCTCTTGGGCTTTCACTTAACAATTCTTCTTCAATCAAAGAGGGCGATGTTCGATGAGAATCTGAAGATTCAATTTTATGAACTAGAGTGCAATAGATTGATGGATAAATGATTCCTATTACTGCAAATATGACACCGATCGCTGTTAAGGCAAAACTTTGCAAGCTATGAAGAAGATCTTTTCCTAAAAGAGTAATAGCATCAAAAAAGCCTTGATCAAGGACAGTAATTGAAAAATCATAAACAGCGATGAAAGGATAAGCTATCACCATCAATATAGAAATGGCCACAGCTTTTAGTACAAGTGCAGTTGCTACAAAGTGACGAGAAGCAATCGATGGGTTTTCACCTAAAAATCCAGCTTCCAGCAGGCTTCTTTCCACCTCTTCGGCTAAAAAGTAGCCTGTGTTAGTGGGAATTAAATTTTGAATAAATTGTGATTTTTCTAATAAAGGAGTAATCATAACCGAGATAGTCTAGCAAAATCATATGATTTTTTAACACATTTATGCTGAACAACAAGAATAAAATAGGTAAGTAAAAATTATTGCATATATTTCAAGGGAAAATTATAGTGTTTCGAAAAAAAATAGGGTGTTTATGAAAAAAATTAGTTTTCTTATGTTTTTTATGTGTCTTAAAGTTTTTTGTTCAGAGGATTATAAATTTGAAGGTAATCATTTTTTTGCAAGTTATTTAGATTGCGATGATCAAGCGCTATTTTATTCTGAGGAAATGCTTAGAGTAATGGATAGCGCGGTAGAAGCTTCTGGGGCAACTATTTTAGGTAAAGTCCACCATTTTTTTGATCCAAACGGATTGACTGTTGTTTATTTACTTTCAGAAAGTCATGCAAGTATCCATACATATCCTGAACATAAGGCCTGCTTTGTAGATTTATTCACCTGCGGCAATCACTGTACATCCGAGGGCTTTGATAGAGTCTTAAAGGATTACTTAAAGCCTAAAAAAATCAGTAAAGAACACTTCATCCGAAACGAACACTGCGTTTCTTTAAAATTAAATTAAAGGAAATAAGCTTGAATATAACGAATATAGGTTTTGGGACAGATCCTCAAGTCAATCTTGCTATTTTGCAGAACATGGAGCAAGAAGTGATTCCTGAAATATACAATACAAAGCAAAAAGCTGAAAGCTATTTTCAACTTCAAGAATGTAAAGATGTAGAGGTATTATTTGAAAAAATTGATCAGCTGTATCATTTTGTACTTGAGCAAACAGATTTTTCTTTTTCTGAAATGCAAAAAATTCGCTCTCAAATTTATAGGTGTTTTTCTACTAACCAAGAAGTGATTCAAAATTTTATGGGCTGGAAAATCCAAGGCGATTTTTTATTTTTTGAATTCGAACGTCTTACGGCTAAAATCGATAGTTATTTTCATTCAGTTAGACCTCTTTTGGCATATAGGGTAATAGATGACCGTGCTGCTTATGCCGCACATTATAGCGCTCTTATAACAGCTAAAGTCATGACTAGCTCATTACAAAAAACATTTGTCGAAAATTGTCAGATAATTGGGAATAAGCAATTTATTGCTTCTAAGCGATCAGATCTTCTTAACAAATATGCGTTAGAAATCGCAAGTTATCCTCAAATAGGTCTCGTAGCAAATTTAGAAATAGGAGACACATGCCATTTCCATACCACTGGCGCTTCTTCTTGCAAATACAAAGATAGAGCATTACAATGCACTAATCTTCAAGTAGGTCCCGGTAATGACCCTTCTGGCTGCTATGTTGATGTGATGATGATTAGAGGTCGAAGGCATCGTATAGAATTTACAGGCAGCATCTTGGGTGGAACTGGCCGTGTATTTTTAAGTTATTTTTGTGATGATGGACATGTCTTTAAAGATATAGGAACTATACCTACAGATCATAGGCTGGCAATTTTTCTTCCCGAAATGCCAAATATAAGAGAAGATTTTGTACAAGTAAGAATCTCATTTTTATTTAATGATCCGTCAGAGCCTAATCAAGTCATTCAAATAAAAAAGCTAGTTGTGTGTCCATATGCAATTTCAGACGAATTTTATCTAGGATATCCTATCGCTAAAGAGATCGATCTTTAGTATTTTTCTAGATAGAAGATCATTTTTTGATTATGATTGCCTCATGAAACACAATTTTGGGGCAATTTCTTTTATTTGGCCGTTTATCAAGAAACAGAAATGGATCTTTTTATCCATATTTCTTCTTGATGCACTTGCTTGGCCTTTAGAAACGGTTCTTTGGCCCTATCTACTGCATTTTATAATCGATATATTTGCAAAGTACGAGTTAAATCGCGATTTGGCGTGGCAATTTTTGCAAAAACCTGTTTTTTTGGCTTTAGCTCTCGTCATATTTGTTGAGATTGCTTCTCGAACCATGGGATATTTATTGGCTAAGGGTTTGCCGCGTTTATTAGAAGATATCAGAATGAATATGTTTGAACATGTTCAGTATCATAGCCCTCAATATTTTCATGAAAAATTTTCCGGCAGCTTAGCAAATAAAATATCAGATATGACAACTCATCTGCAAAATTTATTGCTCAATCTGTATTGGCCTATTATTCCGGCGATAATGACGGCGGTTTTTGGCAGCTTTACTTTGTGGTATGTAAGTCCCTGGTTTTCATTTATGCTGCTTATGTGGACTTTAATTCACATAACAATATGTCTATTTTTTGGTAGTAAATCGACAAAATATCAGCAAAAGCATAGTGAAGTCCGCTCTAAATTGATCGGCGCTATTGTTGACAGTTTTACCAATAACTATGCGGTGAATCTTTTTTACTCTTTTACATATGAAAAACAGAGGATTTTAGCTAGTCAGCAAGAAGAGACGAAAGCCAATATTTATGCCTTTCAATATGTTGAACAGATGAAAATTGTGACTTCTTGTTTTTTTATTCTTTTAGGCATTGTAGGGATTTTCGGCTCTTTTATCTATTTATGGCTTAATGGCCTGATTTCCACAGGTCAAGCTGTCCAAGTTTTCGTGACTGTTTGGGGATTTTCAGGGGTTCTTTGGGGACTTGGATCATCACTTCCACAGACTTTTCAATCGATTGGTATTATCAAACAAGCTTTTAGCTTGATAGAAGATCAAAAAGATGTTTTAGATAGTCCCTCTGCGATAGAAAGAAAAATAGAACGAGGCGAAATCTTTTTAGATAGAGTTTCTTTTAGCTATCCAAATAGCAATAAACTTTTTGAAAACATGTCGATTCATATACGGTCAGGAGAGAAGATAGGCTTAGTAGGATACACAGGATCTGGCAAATCGACATTTGTTAATTTGATTCTAAGGCTCTATCCTGTTAGTAGCGGTAAGATTTTGATCGATGATTGTGATATTGCACAAATGACTTTAGAGAGCTTAAGAAGACAAATAGCTGTCATACCGCAAGATCCTATCCTTTTTCACCGTTCACTTTTAGATAATATTCGCTACAGCAGGCTTGATGCAGAAGATAAAGAGATCCTCTACGCAAGCAAACTAGCTCATGCGGATGAATTTATCAAAGCGATGCCAGAGGGCTACAACACAAAAGTTGGAGAAAGGGGCATGAAGCTTTCAGGTGGAGAAAAACAGCGCATTGCTATCGCTCGAGCTATTTTGAGTAAAGCGCCCATATTGATTTTTGATGAAGCTACATCCCAGCTTGATACTCTTACTGAGAGGTACATTCAAGAAAGTTTAGAAAAGATCATGCAGCAAAAGACTACGATCGTGATCGCTCATCGCCTTTCCACTTTATCAAAAATGGATCGACTACTTGTCTTCCAATCAGGGCGTATTGTAGAAGAGGGAAGTCACAATGAACTTTTAGCTAAAGATGGCCTTTATGCTAAAATGTGGGGTATGCAGGTAAATGGATTTTTACCTCTTTAAAATTTGATTACTCCACCTACACTAAAATAAAGAGCGTAGTTCATCATCCCTTTTTGTCTAATTAAGGGCACCCCTGATCCAAATTGCAAAGTAATCCGATCTGAAGAAAGCCAAATGCTCGGTGTGGCAGTAAGCAAGTTTCCTGTAGAAGGGATGTAGGTGCCGTCAAATTCTAGCATCAAATCGAAGATCCAATTTTTAGGGCTCAAAAAACCGATGTATCGAGAAAATCCCCATTGGTAAAGATAGGAATTCAGTGAAGATTGTTTTCTTAATTGGGCTCCAGGGGAAATAAAAGCGTACCAATTGGGGGACATATATGAAAAAGTTGTCCCAACAAAATAGGTAAAGCAGCCTGTTCCTGTAGGGGGATTTTTCGAGCTCGATCCTGTGGGAAATGTTGTATTTACAACGATTGTTCCTTGAAGGTTTGCATCTGTAAACGATGGTTGATAGTAGGCATACTCAAGTTGAAGAATAAGATCTTGTATGCCAGAAGAGTGATGAGATAAAGATTTTAATTGAGGAGATACCGGAGTGAATAAGGAAATGGAAAAATTGTCTAAAACACCGTAAGTGATTAAAGGGCTAATTGAGCTTGAATATCCGTTTGGTAAATCTTTATACGTCGCTGAAAGATTTCCAAACACCATCCCTTTTTCATAAATAAGCTGGCCAAAACTTACTAACGGCGTTGGCTGCGTTGCACCCGGGACAGATAGATTCCCTTCTTGTGAGCCAAAGCAAATAACAGGAAGAAATAAAAGAAGGGATTTGAGCATAAAAGAGCCTTTCATTATGAAAAATATTGTTTGAATATCCCAATAATCATTGAAATCAATCCTATCTGAGAGCTATTATTGTTGTCTATGATCCACGTAGACGCATTAGTTAAGAATTTCACATCAACATCATTTTTTCGTTCGAAAACTTCGTTTTCTGCAATCAAAGCGGTGAGTTTTTCCATACAAAGAGGAGAAAAAGTAGCTTTTATAGGGCCTAATGGTGCTGGTAAATCTACAACGATAAAAATGCTCTGCGGTATTTTATACCCAACATCGGGGAGTATTAAGGTCTTAGGGATGACACCGTGGAAAGAGCGTAAGGCCCTTGGTTATCAAATCGGAACGGTATTTGGTCAAAGAACACAGCTTTGGTATCATCTGCCGCCTATAGAGACGTTTGATCTTTTGCAAAAAATCTACGAAATAGAAAGCAAAAAGTACAAAAAGCAGCTTGATACGTTGATCGAGACTTTTGAAATACAAAGCATTTTACATAAAAAAGTTCGTCAACTCTCTTTGGGAGAGAGGATGCGCTGTGAAATCGTTGCAAGTCTTTTGCATCGCCCGCAAATTTTATTTCTTGATGAACCTACAATAGGTCTTGATATCAATGCAAAGCTTACCATACGCCGATTGCTTTACCAGCTTTCAAAAGAATATGGAACAACGCTATTTTTGACATCACACGACACTGCCGATATCGAGCAAGTATGTGACAGAGTGATTGTATTAGACCAAGGTTCTATTATATTGGATAGCTCGTTGCGAGAGCTGAAAAAAAATTACATCAAGAAGAAGATCATCCACTTGATAACTGAAGGGCAGTGGGTTTGTTTTGAACATGTTGGGGTGAAAATTGTAGATCGAGGAGAGCATCACATTAAAATTGAAGTAAATCTTCATCAAACAGATATTGATACAGTCATCTATCATGCTCTAAAAATTACAGGATTAAAAGACATCACCATAGAGGATCCATCTATGGAAGAGATCATCAGAACCGTTTATGCTGGCTAAATACACAAGGCTTTTCTTTTTATCTTTTTTTCAAACTCTAAAAAATCGCAATGCACTTGTGGGGTTAAGCGTTTTTCTTATCACATGCCTTCTTATTTTTGATAATTTATGGAAAGTGATAGCAATTCGCATAGGTCAAGAAGGGCTCAACGGTTCATTACTCTTGTGGTACATTGCAAGTAATGAATGGATTTTGGTTTCTGTTCCTCAGCTCCATGAAGAGATAGAAGATGAAGTAAAAAATGGGCAATTTACTTATATGCTTCCTAGGCCTATTAGCTATCTTGGAGCCTGTTTTTCAAGAGGCCTCGGTAAACTTTTTGCCAATTTGATTGTTTTAGGCATAGTAACTTTTGGCTTTGCCTATTGGAAAACTGGAGTTTTTCCTCTTCATCCATTACCTTTTTTCCTTTTTCTACTTATTGGATTTGCGGTAGGAGCTTTGGCTCTTTTAGCATTGATTTTGATCGGACTATCATCTTTTTGGATTGGACAAGTAGCTCCTTTATACTCTGTTTGGGAAAAGCTTTACTTAACCTTAGGGGGATTGATGATTCCTCTAACCATTTACCCTGATTGGCTGCAAAATGTAGCCAATGCTACGCTATTTCCTATTTTACTAGGTGAAAGAAGCGCTCTGCTATTGGATTTTAGCTATCATAAATGGTTATGCGTTTCGGTGAAATTAGGGATTTGGATGGCAGGTATTTGTTTACTCATTACCATGCTATACGCCCTTGGCTTAAAAAAAATTCAGCATGAGGGAGGGTGATGTTTTTTCTTTCTTTGCTAAAAGTAAGCATACGAGCATCGATTACACAAAAAGGTGCATTTGTATGTGATTTATTATTGATGATATTCAATAACCTGATTTTTATTGCTTTATGGTGGATTTTTTTCGATCGGTTCAAAGAAATAGGTAATTGGAAAATGGCAGACATGATCGCATTGAATGCCATCGGATTGGGCGCATATGGCCTTATGAGGGTCTTTTTTGGCGGTGTGATTAACCTTTCAAAAACCATTTTAAACGGCTCTTTAGACATCTTTTTAACACAGCCAAAAAATGTGCTTCTACACATATTGATGTCGACTTCTTATCCTAAAGGCTTTGGTCATTTGTTAAGCGCTTTTATTTTGATCGTTATCGGAGATCTTTATAGCCATGTAGGATCTATTTTGATCGGTATCACCACAG
>VGMA01000047.1 GCA_016866575.1 Chlamydiota bacterium | reverse complement strand
TGCATCTTCTAAACTTGAATAAGGGCATGTAGACATAAATTCTCCTTTTTTTACGCTTCCCATCTCATATCTAATGCGATAAAAAGCTTCTTAAATTTTAACAATCCAGTTGCATTTTATTTTATACAGTTGATTGTTAAGTATTTAGCTCATTATAAAGGGGGTTTGTAGAATGGCGGCTATTGCTTGGCTAAAAGAGGCCGTGGTATAGGTGGCAAAAAGGATAAAGTAGATATGATGCGCGCACAAATACTCAAAGAGCCGAAAGGGCTGGAAATGGGTCCGCTAGAGCTTGTAGATATGCCGATACCTGAGCCAAAAAGAGGGCAGGTGCGCATCAAGGTGTGTTGCTGCGGCATTTGTCTTACTGATAAGCACATTTGCGAAGGGGAGCTTTTGCAAAAGAAAAGCCCACTCATCCCTGGGCACCAGGTGGTAGGCGTCATTGATAAGAGTTCTTCTACAAGATTTGAGAAGAATGAGAGGGTGGGGGCGGTTTGGCTTGGCTATACTTGTCAAGGGTGCCGTTTTTGCAAAATGGGGATGGAAAATCTTTGTGAAAGGGCCCGTTTTACTGGATGGGACTTTGATGGGGGCTTTGCAGAGTACATGATCGCTGATGAGGAGTTTATTCATAGATTGCCCTCTAATATGGAAAATGAGCACATTGCTCCGCTTTTATGTGCAGGTGTCATTGGATACCGTTCATTGAGACTCACTCAAGCCGGATCTAAGGCAAAAATTGGTCTTTATGGCTTTGGCAACTCAGCCCATATTGTCTGTCAGATTGCTAAACATTACGATATGGAGGTCTATGCGTTTGCAAGAGGTGAGGCGCATCGCCTGCTTGCTAAAAAACTAGGTGCAAAGTGGGTGGGAACTCCTTTTGACACACCTGCTGAAAAACTCACGCATGCAATCATTTTTGCTCCTCAATCAGAAATGGTGATAAAAGCCTTGCAAGATCTTGATCGTGGTGGGAAAATTGCGATCAATGCGATCCATATGAATCCGATCACTTCACTTTCGTATGCCGATCTTTACTATGAAAAGACGCTCCAGAGTGTGACTCATGGGACAAGAAAAGATGCTGAAGATCTATTTTCTTTGATGAAAGAATGCCCTATCCAAACGGAAGTGGAGCTTTTTAGCCTCGATAGAATCAACGAGGCTCTTTTGATGCAAAAACAGTCAAAAATGCAAGCGGCCGGAGTGATTACATTTCAGTAATCGAAAGGGCGGCTACATGCACAGAAAAAGGTTGTTTGCTCATCAATGTTTGCAGTTTCTTTTCCTCATCGACAAAAGAAATCAGGTACTGCTTTTTTGCATGCAGTCCTACTTCACCCATAGGCTCAAGAGATGCGACTTCTTGATTTGCTAGATGGAATGAAAACAAAACAGGTTTTGCTTTAACTCTTAGCTCTTGATAGGCTTCGTAGTCTTCTTGGCTAAGCTCGAGATTGTAATCGAAACTAAAGCCGCAAGAGCCTCTTTTGGTTTGATGGAGATAGAGCTTTGGTTGTTTAAGCTTCATAGTTTCTAATGAAGCGTGGATCTCTTTAGAGCCAGGGAATTGCCATACCGGTATTGCTAGAGGTATTTCACGTCCAAAAAGGGAAAAGGGGTGCTCGTGGGATTCTTTTTTGCGAATCTCGTCTGTCAAAACAATTTTTACCATTAGAAGCTTCCAGTGTTCTTTAATTTAATTCTATCTATAGAGAAAGTTCCTGTAAATGTTAATAAATATTTTAATCGCTTACTAACTTTACTTATATTTAATGTTTTATTATAATATTTGTTATTATGAATCAAGTTTTTAGTATTAATGGAAATCGTCACTATATACATGACTCTCAAGGTCAAATTGTAGAGAGTGAAAAAGAGTTCCTAATAGAGAAAAAACGGTTTAGCTTAGCTACTAAAGTGTTAGGTTATAGCGGCTTAGCGATTGGCTATGTAATCGGCGCAGCCCTATTTATACCTATTTCATTGACTTTCTTAGCTTTAGCAACAATTCAAGGGCAAAGCGTTAAAGAATACTGCGCTCGCTATGTAGCTCTTCCTTCATTGCGCTACAATAAAGAGATGCTTAAAGAAAAAGCTAATGAGTTTTTTTCCAATCTTCCAGCCGATATAGAAGGTTCATTTTGTGACATTGATGGTATCAGCGGTGTTATGTTTTTCCCAGCCGATCGGCAAGCTGACTTCCCTCATGAGCAAAAGTGGCTTGTAATGATGACAGGCAGAAGAGGGTCATATGAATTGAATCTTGATGCTTATGCAAATTATGCAAAACACATGGGCGTCAGAGTTCTTGGCTTTAACTGGAAAGGGGTAGGCAATAGTGAAGCAGCCACATTAGATGGCGAAAGCATGATCCAAGATGGCCTAACAGTTGTCAATAAGCTGTTAGAGCTAGGGGTAAAACCTGAAAATATCTGCATTTACGCTCACTCGCTTGGCGGCGGGGTAGGATCAAACGTGGCAAAACGGCTCCAAGATGAAGGGCATTTAGTTGGATTTGTGAGTGATCGATCGTTTGCAGATGCAAGAGATGTTGTTCGTACCCACCTAGATTTCATTCCGGGTTTAAAGCAAGGGGTCTCTTTTTTAACAAGCCTTTGGTGGGATCTTGAAGCTGCAAAGAACTTCATTTCGCTAAAGGGATTTAAAGGAATTGTCTATTCTAAAGAGGACATTGTGATCCCTTACGAGACTTCAAGTCTTTATAAGCGGGTCAAAATCCTGACAGGTGAAAAACCTACCTACAGAATGCGCATTCAAGAAGCAGATGGGCTAGAAGCACACATAGCGCGAATTCCAAAAGAGGTGATGAAAGAGTTTTTAGATCCTTTCTTGAAAGGGGAATATGAAACACGTACGCATCGATTGCCCTCAGATGGACCTATGTACGATATTAACGAAGAGTGCCGCTTCTCTATGGGCCAAGATCATACATCTGAAGATTGGAAATTACTCAATCCTGAAAAAGAGTTTAGCGTTGCCAAAGCTTTAGTTTTTGCAGGTCTAGTTACAGCATACATTGTGGGTGCAGCTTTAATTATCCCTGTTAGCATCACCGCAGCTTTTTTCTTTGCTATTACAGGAATAGATCCAAGAGCTAGCATTGCGAAGTATATGATGGTCCCGGCTCTTCAGCTTTCTCAAGAAAGCCTTGATGAAGTCAAAGAAAAGACCTTAAACGATCAAGAAGATGTCTTAATCCAAGATGATGTCCAAATTGAAGGGATGCTCGATGGGGTAGAGATTTATCAAAAAAGCAAAAAATGGATCATCCATTTACCTGATCGCTCTTATGGTTATGAGCATAGACTTAAAGAAGCGATCGAAAGCTCCAAAGAGATGCAAGTCAACGTATTGACCGCAAATTGGAAAGGTGTAGGCAAAAGTCGAGGTATGACGCTCAATAGCCAGAGCATGGTAGACGATGCACAGATGATGGTAGAGCATCTTTTGAAAAAAGGGGTAAAAAAAGAAGATATCGCGATTTATGGCCGCTCGATGAGTGCAAATATCGCCGTAAAAGCAGCAAAAGATACAGGTGTCAATGTCATTGCAGATAGAGGCATGAAAAGTATTGAAGATGTCGTCACAAACTTCTCTAGCGCTCTAAAATTGCCTGGAATTTACTCTTTTCTTTCTTTACTGAGCTATATTGGCTGGAAAATCAACGCTACCAAAGAGTTTTTCGAGACAAAAGCGTTTAAAGCCTTGATCCATTCTAAGCAAGATGGGGTTATTTTACATAAGCATGCTAGCATGATCAGTGATATTTATCGCGAAAACGGCAAACAAGAAAATGTGATGAATATTTCTTATCCAGTATCAAAAAAAACAAGCTATCTAAAGAAGATAAAAATTGCACACAAAGCGCACGTAGAACCGCCCGCTTTTGACGCTCTTAAACAGTTGCTGTCTCCTTGGCTGCAAGATACGTCTTCTTATGAAAAGCCTCCTGAAGTAGTTTTGTAATCTTGCCCACTTTGCCGTCTTTTATGAGGATATCATCGATTTGGACAATCGGGATGAGCTCTTTAACAGAAGAGCTATGGAATACCTCATCCCAGTTTTTGATATCAGACAATAAGAGCGCTTCTTCATGAACTTCAATACCTAAAGATTGAGCGATTTCTATCACCACTTTTCTAGTGATTCCATAGAGAATTCCCTCTTTAGCAGTCCATAGAGCCCCATTTTTTACAATAAAGAGATTGCTTCTAGTCAGTTCAAGCATCTCGCCACGTTCACTTAGGTAAATCGCATCCTTAGCCCCTTTCATAGAGGCTTCTTTTAGAGCAAGAGCTGCCGCTAGGTAGCTTGTTGTCTTGTACTCAGGAAAAATCCTTTTTTGCAAAGTTGTGATCACATAAACGCCGTCATCATAGTACTGTTTAGGTAAAGGCTCAATAGCGATACTTTGAATGATCAAAACCGGATCTTTTGCATAAAAATTGGCTTCTTCATTGATTCCAGCAGTCACGAAAATCCGAAACGAGAGCTCTTTTTCAGGATTTTTTTCGATCAGATTGTCAATAATAGATCCAATTTCATCAATATTTTGCGGTATATCAAAAAAAGCAAGTGCACTTTGAAGACGAAGAAGATGATCTTCTAGACGAAAAGGTATTCTGTTATAAGTTCTGACCATTTCATAGATAGCAAATGATCTCATCAAACCAAGATCACACACAGAAATTTTTGCTTCTGAGAGGGGAACATAAGCCCCATCGACATAAAAAATTGGCTCAAGCATAGATCAAAACTATTGCACAATATCTCAAAAACTTCTATGGGAAAGAATTATATACAATAAATATTTGAAAAATTTATGACGATGTCCATCAAAACCGCCGAAAAAGCGATGAGAGAGCTGTTAGAAGAGATGCTTGTCGATTTGACAAAAGCAGAGAAAGGAAACAAAACAGCAGCGCAAAGAGTAAGAACCAAATCGATCACATTTGCTAAAGTAGCCAAAGTCTTTCGCAAACTATCGGTCAGTTCTGAAAAGAAAAAGCTTTTAAAGAAAGTTTCGGTTGCACCAAAAACACGCAGGAAACGATAATGTCTGGCCATGCAGTGCCAACATTTCGGAGAATGCGGGGGGTGTAAGACCCAAAATATCCCCTATGAAGAGCAGCTTAACAATAAGCAGAAGTTTATTGAAGAGCTTTTTTTTCCTCATCAAGTGGAAAGGATCATCCCATCTCCTCAGATCTGGGAATATAGAAACAAGATGGAGTACACCTTTTCCCAAGACAAAGCAGGGAAAAGATTTCTAGGCTTATTTGCCAAAAGAGGCAAAGTTCTCACACTCCAAGAGTGCCTTTTAACAGATCCTTGGTACATCAAAACCAAAAATGCCGTTTATGAGTGGTGGGAAGAAGAAGATCTTCCAGCCTTTCATCCAAGAAAAGCAGAAGGGCTTTTGATCAATTTGATCTTACGCACATCTCCTAGCGGCGGCAAAATGGTCAACTTATTAGTTTCAGGCAACCCAGCCTACGCTCTCACTAGAAAACAGCTCGATAACTTTGTCGCCAAAGTGCAATCAGATCAAGTCTCTGTGTTTTTAACCTTAAAACACGCTAAAGAGGGCTCAGTTACAACCTATTCAGAAATGCATCTAGCAGGACAGAGCTACTTAACATACTCTCTAGCGGGCCTAAGCTACCATCTAAGCCCCACAAGCTTTTTCCAGCCGAACAATTACACCTTTCCAATACTTTGTGAGACGGCCTTAAAAATGGCCCAACTTACAGGCAAAGAAAGAGTCATCGACCTTTTTTGCGGACTTGGAACACTAGGGCTTTATTTCGCTCGTCACGTCGAAGAAGTTGTCGGTGTAGAGATCAATAAAGCCGCAGTCGCAGATGCAAGAGATAATGCCGAAAGAAGTGAGATTCACAACATCCTCTTCTTTGCAGAAGATGTTTCTACATTCATCCGCGATTACGAAGAGCTCTTTGATCTTGCCATCGTAGATCCCCCAAGAGCAGGCTTAGAGAAAAAGGGAGTCGAGGCGCTTTTACAGCTTAAGCCCAAAAAGATCCTCTACATCTCTTGCAACCCCAAGACCCAAAGCGAAGATCTCAAGGCGCTACTTCCATTTTATAACGTCCAAAAGATCCAGCCTCTAGACCAATTCCCTCATACAGAACATGTAGAAAATTTGTTACTTTTATCCTAATCTTTTTGTATCATAAGAAAAGACTAACGAATGAGGTCTTATGCTAGCACAGATTTTTTTAGCAGCTGCAGAAGCGGCTAATGATCAAGGATTTTATCAAACACTCATCATGATCGCCGTCGCGCTCATTTTCTTTTACTTCATCCTCTGGAGACCAGAGCAAAAGCGAAGAAAAAAACTCGAAGACATGCGCACCGGACTCCAAAAAGGGGATCGCGTAACTGCCATGGGCATCATCGGCACCATTGCTGAAATCAAAGAAAGAACCGTGAAGATTCAAGTAGAAGGGGCATGCATCGAAATGCTCATCGCCGCAATCACCGACGTAGAGAAAAAAGAGGAAAAGTAATTTCCCCCCCATCTACAACCTATGCAAAAGGGGAGCGCTATTTTCTAACGCTTCCCTTTTCTATAGCTCTGTGGATTTGCTTACCATCTTGACCGAAAGTTAGTTGAGAACCTCCTTTAGTTCTTTTTAGCTTAGTAACTCCTTGGGGATCATAGTGAATCGTTCCTTGCTCTGGGTCAATAGAAATTCTTGAAATTAGATCTTTAAGTGTTTTAAGTAGATTTTTGTATTTACCGGCATTAATATTTCTAACTTTACAGTATGCTACTACAAAGGTGAGATCTCGCATGATTGTAGGATTTTTAATCAATATTTGTGTTAAATTCTCTACGCTCAATTTTATCGCTTGTTGAATTGCTTTGAGATCTTCTGAAGAGCAATGATCAGCATTCTTAATTTTTTCAAGGGTTTTTTGATAGCTAGCAGTGTTCATAGGTAAAATATTAGCAACTTCTGTAAATATTTCTTCTAGATGCCCTAACTGATTATGAATAAAGTCTTCTTTAGTCGTATATTTAGTATCAGAGGCTAGCCAATTTTTTAGCGTTCTTTTGCCATCTTCATATTGTCTTGAAGTTGATTTCCTACGTACCGTTAATTCGACATTTCCATTAGATGTAATTTTAGCGTTGTAAAAATCTCGATTGCAAAACAAAATAGGTACAGTTTCTATACTAATATTCCATCCAAAAGGAGTGTATAATCCCCATTTATTAAGCATTTTCTCAATTTCAAAATTCCCATTATGAAAATCAAGCCATTCATCCATGGTCGTATTAAGTACTTCTTCAAGAGTTGCATTTTCTTGTTGAGAGGCATCCAGTCGATTTCTAAGTTCAGTATTTTCGTCACGAATTGAACTCAAATCCTCGGTTAATTTTTGTATTTTTTCGTTAGCTAACCGATTAATTTTCTGTAATTCTGCGTTTTGCACTTCAAGCTCTTGGCATTTTGATTGTAGAGCTATTAGGGATGTTTGTAGGGTTTCAATCTCTTTTTGAGATGTCGTTCTTAATTCAGCAAGTGCTGTTTTAAGCTTTTCTTGTTCTTGAACAGCATGCTCTGCTTGTTCCCTGAAGAATCGGTTTTGCTTTTCAAGTAGCTCGATTCGCTGTTTTAGTGTGTAGTTTTCATTAGCCTTAGCGTCTAGACTTTCATGGGTTTTTCGCTGAGCTTCTGATATCTTATATTTGATTTCATTAATATTGCCTTTTAGTTCTTCAAGTTCTCCATTTTTTGCGCTTAATTCTTTTTCTAGTGCGGTATTACGTTGTTCTAAACCTCGTCGTGCTGATTCAGAAGCCTCTAGATGCTGACGCAATGCTAGGAGAGTGTCTGCATACGCAATTTCCTTTTCAGATAGGGTTCGCTCAAATTGTTGCTGTAATTTTTCTAGCTGCTGATTTAGCCTTTGGACTTCTGTTTCTAGTTTGCTTTTATCTGATGCATGCGAGTTGGCTTCTTTTTCAAGACGTTCCATTTCGCGTTGTAGTGATTCATAAGAGGTTTGATATTTGTTTAGCTCTGATTTTAAAGTTTCTAGTTCTAATGAATGGTTTTTCTTCACTTCTTCAAGAGCTTCTTGGTTTTCTCTTTGTAGCGAAGATAAACGTTGTTGAAAGTCTTCTTGTAGCTTTTGGATTTCGAGCTCTAATTGTTGGATTTTTTTATCTTGTTCTTTAGCAGTTTTGGTGTAAGTGTCTTTTTGTGTGCTAGCTGTAGTTTGTAGATCTCTAAAAGTTTGTTCTAATTCTTCACGGGCTTTTTGAGATTCTAATAGCTGTAGCTCTAAACGCTGTAAATCGGATGAATAATGCAGCTTTTGTTGTTCAAGTTCTTGGTTGTAATCAGCTAAAGCTTGGGTTTGTTCTTGCTTTAGTGCAAGCAATCGCTGATTATGATCATCGCCGAGTTTGGTTAGTTGTTGTTCTAACTCTTTGATGCGGCTTTTTAATTGAGTAGATTCATTTCCTTGGTCATCTAAGAGTTGATTTTGTATTGATAATAGCTGTTGAAGTCTAGCGAGTTCTCGTTGCTCTGCAACTAATTTGTTTTGTAAAGCTTCTTGCGCTTCTGTATGATTTTCAGATAGAGCATCTATTTCTTGTTTGTATTGACTTTGTAAGACGATAATTTGGGTTTCTTTTTGTGCTTTTTCTTGTTCTAGCGTTCTTAATTCTTCCTGAAGAGCCCTGTGATTGTTTTTGAGCTCATTGAATCGTATTTTTAATAAATCAGTTTCATTTTTTGCTGCTTCAATATCTAGTACTTGATCTTTATTTACCAATTTTTGAAGATCAAGGTGCTGTTTTAGGGCAGCATTTTCATAGTCTAAGGTGACTATTGTTTGCTGTTGATCTTGAAGTCTTGACTCTAGCAATCGCTTTTCTTCTAACGCTTTAGCATGAGATTCTTGAACAAAAGTAAGCTCAGCTTTTAATTGATAGATTTTTTCTTCTGCTGCGAGCTTTTGATGAAGATTTGTTCTTTTAGAAGAGGTCTCGACTTCACTAAGCTTCTCTTGTAATTGATAAGAGAGCTTTTCAGCTTCTAGAACTCTTCGTTCAGACTGTTGAAGTTCAAGAAATATCAATTCGTTTTCTCGAAGCAGTCGGTCTTTTTGGTCTTTATTCTCTTGGAGTAATAAATATAATCGCTTGATAGTTTCATCTTTATCCAAAAGCTCATCCTGAGCTAATTGTAATTCTCTGGCTGTATGCTGAGCTTGTTTTTGAATTTCTTCGATTTCTGTAGTTTTTGATGCAATAGCCTTTTCTAATTTTTCAATCGTAAACGCAGTGTTTTCTTTAAGCTTCGCCTTTTCAGCTTCTAATAGAGACATTTGCTCTTCTAGACGGATTTTTTCCAAATTGTTATTAAAAAATAGGAATCTGTTTCCTGCTTGAAGCTCGTTAATCTCCTTACGCTGGGCTTGAACGGTAGCTTTTAATTCATCAATTGATTGTAAATCAGCTTTCGATTTTTCTTCTTGGGCACTGATGAAGGATTCCAATTCTTTAATTCTAGATATACACTCTCTAAGCTCTTCTTCGTAGACAATAAACTTTCTACTACATTCTTTAGCGGCTTCATAAAGTTCTTGATTCTCTTTTAGGTATGCTTCGCGAACTTCTTGATCGCGTTCATTTTTTTGCTGTTTAGCTTCGCTATTTTGACGTATTGCGTCTTCGATCTTTGAAAGTAATGTTTGTAGAAATGATGTATCGCTGAATCTATGATCTGTTGCTTGTACAGAAGCTGTAATGGCTAGACCTCTAAATCCAGATGGGGGGTTGCTGTCTGTAGAATCTGTATCTTCATCGGTTGTAAGGCCTTCTACGGCTAGTATTTTTTTGATCGAATCTCCGTGATCAGGATCTTTTGATAATGCAATTAAGAGTTGTAGAATCTCATGTCGAAACTGTGTAATTTTTTGATCAATGCTTCTTTCTTCTGCTTCATTTTTTGTCGAATGAGCTAATTCTAAATGAGCAATTCTAGTCTGAAGTTTTTCGCAATAGGACCTTAATTCTCTAATGGCATCATTTTGAGAGAGCGAATGGGCTTCAGAAAGCATATTTTGTAAAAAAGTATTTTCCATACGGAGCTGATCATTTTTGCGAAGCTGAGCTAAATCTTTTTGGAGCAAGCGCTGCTCCAGCTCATGAACTTGTCTATGCAGATCAAGGACTTCTTCTCTTTGTTTATCATATCTATTCGCAAACCTCTGATCAGGAAAGCCTTGATGAATATGAATTGCGGAAGCATGTGCTGGCTTAGAATAGTGCTTTGCTAAAGCTAGTATGCATTCTGCGTGATATCTTATGGACCGATCTTCTACCGGTACTTGGCTTTGGATTGATTTAAATTGCCCACGGTCTTCAACATAAACCTGATCGCCTTTGACTCTTAGATGGCAAAAATTGTGGGGATGGCGGTCAGGAAAGGCCTTTTGAAAGGCCTCAGTAGCTACAATTGCATCCACATGTTCTTGCATTTCAGGGTGGATACCATTAATTTCATTACCTCCTGAAAAAGAGGAGGTTACCCTATTTATACTGAAGTGAGAGGGATAATTATGAATAGTATTATGCATATATAGCTTTAATTATAAAAATTTAATATAATTATTATAACATACTATTAAATTAATGTAAATTTTTAATTAATTTATATTATAAAATAACAATTTTAAATAGGGTCTTCATCTGTGGTGAAATCTGTTTCGGAACTATCACTTTCCTTAACTAGGTCAGAAAACAAATTTTCTAGGTATGCTATTTCAGTTGAGGTTTTGTCGCCAAATTGACCTAGTTCCTCTATGAGTTCCTTATAATAAGTTAATCCTGAATCATTTTTTCTAATTAATTCTATAAATCCTTCTTTTCCATGAGTTGAAACCGATTCTTTTATCAATTGAACTGTCGATTTTAACTCTAATAAATTATTTTCTTTTTGTACTTGCGAAAGCTCTTCCTTTAATTTACGCAATTCTAAATTAAGATTTTTAGCTTCAGTTAGTATTCTATCTAGCACTTCCGGATGCTCTGATACGTATGTAGAAAGATCGCTTTCACCTAGCTCTGGAATTAAATACTGTTTTTGATGGAGCTCTATCCAATAAGCTAAAGCGTTTACGTAGGCACTCTTTTTCTGCTCTGCTTTAGATTTCTCTGAAATTAATTGATTACGAGTTTCTTCTGATTTTTCTAGCAATTGACGACGGCCTGGCTCAGCTTCAATAAGGTATCGACGAAATTCTAGATCATTTTCACTAAGCAAAGTTGTTAATTGGCTTATCTGCTCAGTTTGGTAGATTATTCGTTTTTCGAGATTTTCTACTATTTTTGAGAGGTCGCTATTGCTTTTTTGAAGGCTTTCATTTGAAGCAATTAATTCTGTTTTTTCTTGTTCATGCTGTTTTGATAGCTCTTTGCCTAAACGAACTAAATTACTGCGTGATTCGCTTA
>VGMA01000046.1 GCA_016866575.1 Chlamydiota bacterium | reverse complement strand
ACTCAATTCTCGATCAAATAAAAATAAACCCTCAGAATCTCGAGCCCCAAGTTCTATAAAAACAGAATCAGCTAACAAACATCAGAGGACTTTGCAGGTTTTTAAGGATGTGTCAAGCGCTGCTGTTCCTACAGCTCCAGAGAGCAAAGCTCCAAGAAGCATTTCAGCAAGATCAAGATTGAAAGAAACTTATGAAAAGTCTACTAGACTTTATGTAAAACATACTGTTCAAAGTGTTTCTAGAGAAACTAAGGAAAGATTAAAACAGATTTGCGCTGACCTCAAAATTGCGGGCAATCGACATAACGCACTATTAATAAGAGATTTATACAAACAAGGTAAAGAATTAGACCAAGAAGATATTATTTTACACAACGTCTATATTAAAGCCGCAGGTCAAATAGGAGATATCCAGGGCGTAAGAAGAGCCTATGAATTCGCTAAAAGTATAGATGAAGAAAATGTCGTTACGCATAACTCATTCATAGTAGCCGCAGGAAAATTAGGACACATTGAAGAGGTAAAAGCTGCATATGCAGCAGCTAGAAAAATAAATGAAAGAAATATTATTACCCATAGTTCTTTCATAGTAGCAGCGGGGCAGCTCAAAGATGCTGAAGGGGCAAAAAGCGCCTATGAAGCTGCGAAACACATAGATCCAACAGATATCGTCATTCATAACTCATACATAGTCGCAGCCGGTCAAATAGGAGATATTGAAGGAGCAAAAAGCGCTTATGAAAATGCCAAACGGATAGACCCAAGAGATATTGTTATCCATAACTCATACATTGTGACAGCTAGGCAAATTGGGGACATTGAAGGAGCGAAAAGCGCTTATGAAGCTGCTAAGAGGATAAATCCTAGAGATATCGTTAGCCATAATTCGTATATCAAAACAGCCGGTCTAATAGGAGATGTTGAAGGGGCAAAAGGTGCGTATGAATTTGCTAAAATCATTAATGCAAGAAATATTATTACCCATAATTCGTATATCAAAACAGCAGGTCAAATAGGAGATGTCGAGGGGGCTAAAAGCGCGTATGAAAAAGCTAAAGCATTAGATTCGAATAACATCATTTCGCATAGCTCCTATATAGTAACAGCCGGCCTAATAGCAGATGCTAAAGGTGCTAAAAGCGCTTATGAAGCAGCTAAACGGATAGATTTAGAAAATATCATTATACATACTTCTTATATTGTGACAGCCGGGCAAATAGGAGATGTCGAAGGTGCCAAAAGTGCGTATGAAAAAGCTAAAAGAATAGATCCCAATAATATTGTTACACACAATTCATATATTAAAACAGCCGCGCAAATAGGAGATAGCGAAGGAGCTAAAAGTGCTTACGAAGCAGCTAATAGGATAGATGCTAATAATATCTTGACGCATAGCCTATACATAGTTGCAGGGGCTAAATTAGGGGATATTGATGGATCTAAAACTGCATATCAAGAAGCTAAAAGGATAGATGCAAACGACATCATTATACATAGCTCTTACATCGTTGCGGCTGGCACAGTAGGAGATGTCGAGGGGGCTAAAACTGCGTTTGAATTAGCTCAACAAATCAATCCTAGAGATATCTTTACACATAATGTATACATCGTTGCAGCAGGTCAAATAAGAGATGTCGAAGGTGCCAAAAGCGTATACGAAAAAGCTAAAAGAATAGATCCTAATAATATCGTTTTACATAATTCATATATCAAAACAGCTGGGCAAATAGGAGACAGTGAAGGAGCTAAAAGTGCTTATGAATCCGCTAAGAAGATAGATGCTAATAATATTTTGACGCATAGCTCATATGTAGTAACAGCAGCCAAATTAGGGGATATTGATGGATCTAAAGCTGCATATCAAGAAGCTAAAAGAATAGATACAAACGACATCTTTATACATAGCTCTTACATAGTTGCAGCTGGCATAATAGGAGATGTCGAGGGGGCTAAAAGCGCTTATGAAGTCGTTAAAAGATTAGATCCAGAAAATAAAATTGCGCATCATTCAATGGCTCAAACTATGGTGAATCTCGGATTATATTCTGATGCAATGCAATTATTTAATGAAAACATCGATTTTCCAGAATACAGAGGAGAAAGACTAGGTTACGATCTACACGGATATTCACACGGATCAGGTGTTTGTACGTTTTTAAAATTACAAGAGCTTTACCCTGAAACGAAGTCTTTTATATTTATGACAGGAAAAGGTCTACACTCTGATAGTTTAGAGCTTTATGAGTTTCAAAAGTATTTTAGAGATTTTTTAGCTAAAGAAATGCCTAATTGGATATGCAAGCAGGAAGAATCAAATCCAGGTCTTATCAATGTATTTTGTCGTTAATTATTTTTAAAATTTGTTTTATTAGTATATTAAAAATAAAAATTACGCGTGGCAATGTAATTATTTAAACAAGTGTAGTTTTTTTCATGGGCATTAAACCTACGGGGAAAGGTTCAATTTTAGAGGCCTACAAAATTCGCAAGCAAATCAAAATAAACCGGTAGTCCCTAGAACTTCGAGTTTCAAGAAATCGGAAGTAATTGAGATTTCATAAATAGAAATGAAAATATTTGGTGGCTTCCATACGAAAAAGATAGCTTTTGCGAAATCACTTTTTTTATCTGGTTATCGAATAAATATTTGATAAGCTCGCAAATTAGGACATTCGTATTGGTTAGTGTCTATTTCTGTTATGCTATCAATATAAGTCGCTTGAACTGATTCTATGGATTGATGGCCATTAAGCGGGGATAAATCTACATTAGGGGCGAACAAATCAATCACTTTAAGGCTAGGACAATTTACGGGTGCACGTAAATTAGAGTAAAAAGATTGCAAGTATAGACCCTTTAGATGGGGTAAATTATCAAAAAAATCTTCCGGAGGAGCTAATCCATTATGAAACTTCAAACTAGCAATTTCTAAATTAGGGCAGGGTACATTGAAGTTTGTGGTGTTGCTTAAGGTCAAAATTTTTAAACGAGGAAGTGAATTGACCTGGGGAAAAGTAACTGTCACGTTACTACCCAGAAGTTTTAATTCCGTTAGATTAGGTATAATATGGGAAGGAACATTTAGATGCTGTTGAACAAAGCTTGAGTCTAGTGCGTTAAAGCTTAAGTCTAGTCCTTCAGTAGAGGGAAATAGGTTTAGCAGTGCTTCTAAATCTTCTTGGTTCATGCCAGAGATATATCTTAGATTAAGCTTGATTGACAGAGTTCTTGCAAGTTCTAAAAATCCTGGTATAGAGCGCAACTCATTGCAAATCAAATTCATAGATTTTTGATGAATTAGGGATTCTTTGCGGATATAGCTATTAAGCAATTCAGCAACATAAGTTCCTATTGCTTTCTCAGGTAGGTGGCTACAGCGTGAAATTTCACGAATATGAGAGGTATAGACCAATTGATGAGTCTCATATCCATAGATACGAGGAATAGTAATCTCTTGAGTTTGAATAAATGGCCGCGATTCAGCAATTTTTTTTATGACCTTGCTATCACAGTCTAGAAAATGGGCGATAGCTAATGTTTTTAGCCAAGGTTCGAAGTAATTGAAAGAAATGTTTGCCCTAGTGGTGAGTAAGGGTAAAGATTGTTGAAAGTCCTTTAAAGAAAAGTGCCGACTTTCATGGATGCTCGGCTCTGTTTCGCAATCTACTTCTCCATCTTCTAATGTAAGTTGACTTTTTAAGATGCTAGAGGTTTCTAGAAGAGAAAAAGGTACCTCTACCTGGTTATTAGCAACAATAATAGGAATAAAAAATTCCCTTTGCTGTGTGTAGTTGTTCTCAGTAAATAATCTTTCTGTTTCTTTACAGAGTTCAAACTTTTCTTGGAAGGAGATCAAGGAAGAAGATAAGATGTTATGCAGGCCAAGTTCTCGATGAGAGCTTTCAAGCGGTTCCGTAGTATTTTGTAATCTTGAGCAAATAGTAAGGATATCGTTAGTCCCAAAAGCTTCGTTTAATGCTATTATAGTTTGGCGTTCTTCATACCAATCCATTAGAGCAAAGACTCCGATAACAAGGAAATAACCAACAAAACCCAAGATCATAAGTGCAAGAGTGGCTACTTTCAATGTGCTTTGACAATCAATTTCTCTACAATCGATGCTAAAGAGCCAAGTATTAAATTGAGTTACTTTGCTGCTTTGTGAAATGTTATCAATAATAGGGGGTCTTGCCGCTATGGTAAACATAAAATCTTTGAGTTAAAAAATCATATTGATTATAAAAAAAAACTGTCTTAAATTCTATTTAATTTTCGTTTTTAATAGTAGTTAAAAATGCGTATCCAACCAGACGTAGATTTTCTATAATTCACTTAATATTAATTTCTCCCATGGCTAGGACTCTGTTGGGTTCAAATTGTACAATGAAGCGCTAGAAATATTTGATAAGATGATGGGTTTACCGGAATATAGAGGTGAACAACGAGGATATGATTTACATTATTATTCGCACGGAGCGGGTATCTGCGCGCTTTTAAAATTAATAGAGTGCAATCCTGTAACAAAATCTTTTACGTTTATGACGAAAAAGGGTTTACATTCTAATGCCCGAGAGCTTTATGAGTTTCAAAAGTATTTTAGTGATTTTTTTAGTTAAAGAAATGCCTGGCTCGAGATGTGCCCAAGATTGGTCTAATCCCGGTATTATTACCATTTTGTTTGCTTAATAAAAACGTAGTTTTTTTAAAAGGCTCTGTTATTTAAAACAGGGCCTTTTTTTTGATCATAAGATATTTTATTCAATAGCAAGAATGCATTTCATAGAATTTAAATCGTTTTCGAAATATAATCTGGGTGCAAATTCAATATTATCAATTGTAATAGTTAGTTTTTGTGTGATGATTAAAATAAATCAATCTGGGATATTGAACGATCAAAATAAGATAAAAACTGTGATCTGGAGAGTAAAGGGTGGCGATCGATACAAACAAATTAGTTACCTATCAAAATATAATAGGTTTACTCGACAAGTTAGAAAGTGTAAGCAAGCGATATTGGCAAGGAAGGCGTATTGAAGTTGTAGAAGAGGATTTTGCCAATTCTATCCATGAGTATATGGAAGGCTTTTTACATACAAATGCAGGCGTGATTTCCGAAGAGGTCGTGCAATTTGAACAATCAGAAGATGAATGTTTTGCAAAAATTCAACAGATAGTTTTATTGGCCTTTAAAGAGGATTTATTAACTTGGTCTGAAAAATGCGAGATGATAGAAAAAGCTAAGAGAATTTTTGAGCTAAAAAATCGTGAATCGACCCTTCGTGATGAATTGATGGATGGATGTTTAACCGATAAACCTGGTTTTTTTAGTCTTTGTATAGAGCATTCAAGCAGGTTTTTAAAAAGTGAAGATCTTTATTTATTGATTACAACACTTTCTTGTTTAGAAAATAGGGATCTATCGATTTTAGTGAGCTCTTACATTAAAGCAGCCCTTTTAGAGGGAGTAGCTATTGAAGAGCTTAAATCGAGCATCGCTTGTGAAGCTTTTAATGAGCGTATTAAAAATGAAGCCTTGAGTTTAAATCTTTCTAAATCAAGATTGCAAAATGGCATTCTAGAAAATCTGATAGAGGTTATTCCTTCTGTTAAATCTTTAGATATCAGCTCTAATCCTATAGATAAATTTACTTTTGCATGGCAAGATTTAGAAGAGTTAAATATTTCAAAAACGAAAATACGATCGTTAGATATTTGTTGTCCAAAGCTTGTAAAATTGATAGCAAATCAAGCAAAAGAGCTTGAAGAGATCGAGCAATTAGAAAATTCGGTATTTTTAAAAGCGATCTATATCGCCGGAACAAAAGTAGAAAAAGCTCCTAAAAATTGTCAGAAATTAGAAGAATTTTATGCAAAAAATGCAAAAAGTCTCAAAGATCTTGAAGGATTGAACAATCTAAGCTTATTAAGATTGATCAATATCTGGGGAACTCAAGTGTCATCTGCTCCAACAGGATGTGCAAATCTTGAGGTGTTTATCGCTAGAAACGCAAGTGAACTTGAAGATATTCATGGATTAGATTTTTCAATGGCTCTTAAAAAGCTTGATATCCGTTTAACAAAAGTAGAGTCAGCTCCTTCTGGTTGTGCCAATTTAGAGGTGTTTTTAGCTAGAAAAGCGTCTAAACTCAGAGATATAAGTGGCTTAAGTTTAGTGGAGAGTTTAAAAACAATCGATATTTGCTATACAAAAGTAGATAAAGCCCCAAATGGGTGCTTTGGTCTTAAAGATTTTATAGCTCATGATGCAACAGATCTTGTAGATATTTCTGGATTGAGCCATTTACCCGAACTGCAATTTATCCAACTGAGCGGTACAAAAGTGCGTAATGCTCCAAATAATTGCAAAAATCTTCACACATTTATTGCTTTCAATGCTGGTGAATTCGAAGATGTTGAAGGGCTTGACCACTTAGTTTCCTTAATTCACCTCGATCTTAGTCAAACAAAAGCTGCGAGAGCACCTTTGGGATGTCTAAATCTTCAAGAATTCTTCGCTTTGGAATCGCTTCTACTTGAAAATGTGGAAGGGCTTCAAAATTTAAAATCTTTGATTAGATTTGAGACAAAAGAAACAAAGATCCAAAAAGCGCCTTATGGATGTGATCACTTACAGATATTTATTGCTTATGATTCAAGTGAACTTGAAGATATCGAGGGATTGGATAACTTAAAAGAGTTAAAAGTTTTTCGTGTTTCAAAGACAAAAATCAAAAAAGCTCCAAGTGGTTGTGATCAGATTGAAGAATTTTTGGCATATGAGGAAATGCATTTAGAATGCCTTAAAGGATTAAACAACTCAAAAAGTTTGCGAGAGCTTCGTGTTACTTCTCCCTTAATAGAGATGTTGCCATTTGGCTGCGATTACCTTGAAGTAGCCGATGTTTCTAGGTCAATGTCCGTAAAAGCCATAGAGGGATTGAATGATTTAAAATTTTTAAGGGAAATCTATATCAATGCAACACTTGTAGAAAAAGCTCCAACAGGGTGTGATTGTCTTGAAATTTTTGAAGCGCATGGTGCGTATAAGCTAAAAGATATTCAAGGGCTAAGTAATTTAGAGTATTTAAGATCGATCGACATCAGTGATACAGAGGTTGTAATAGCTCCTTCAGGATGTAAAAATCTTGAGGAGTTTAAGGCTTTTTCAGCAGAAAAACTATATAGCGTACTAGGATTAAACAACTTAAAAAAAGTAACGCAGATAGATATCAGTTTAACAAGTGTTGTTGTAGCTCCAAGAGGGTGTGAAAATTTAGAAGAATTTAAAGCTGAGAATGCACGTAATTTACTGAATATCGATGGATTAAACGGCTCAAGTAAGTTAAGAATTATAGATATAACCGGCACAAAAGTTGCTAAAGCGCCTAAGGATTGTCCAAATCTTGAGGAATTTATCGCTTATAGAGCTGTTAATTTAGAAAATGTAAAAGGACTTGAGCGCAATAGCTCGTTGAAAAAAATTGATTTGAGATTCACAAGAGTCAACTACGAGCCAGAAGATTGCGAAAATTTAGAGCTGTGCCTACTGTAACTTAAATAGTGCTAAAAAAAGCTGCTGCAGTGATTGCAGCAGTTTCAGTCCTTAATGTATGATCGTGTAATGAAATGCCTTTTGCATGCCAGTTTGTCTGAAAGAATAAAATCTCTTTTTCTGTAAAACCTGACTCAGGACCATTGATAAAGGAGCAAGACTCTTTGCTGTAAGTAATTCTAGGGGTGTTTTCTCTTAGATCTCCAAAAAATAAGGGGCCGCTAGGTGGAGCTATTTTTTCGATTTTATCTATCCATTTGATTTTAGGAAGGTAAAATGAGCCGCACTGCTTCATGGCAGAAATCATGATGTAGTTCAATCTTTCGAGCTTATTTTCTGAAAGGGTGTGAAATTCACTTCGCGCTGCTCCAAAAAACCAAAACTCTGTGCAACCTAGCTCAATACATTTTTCAACGATCAGTTCAAGTTTTGCCATTTGCACAATAGATTGAATTAGTCTAAAGTCTTTAATGGGCCTTATGTGATTTTCAACGTTTTCAATTGCTAGTTCTACAGAATCTTTTTCGATTTTTTGTACTCTAGCGATTGCTAAATCACCTTCTCCATTGACCACCTCTACTTCATCGCCTATTTTTTTTCGCATCACACGGCAAAGGTGATGACTCTCTTTGTCTTTGATAGAAATCGTTTTAGATGGACTAAAGCAATCAGGGGAAAAATAACGATTATCAGGCATGCTATACTCTAAAGCGGTTGTAGACCCAGAGCCACTTAGATGGTTCGCTTCGGATCGAATTTTCGAAAATTTTCTCCGTTTCTAGTACTATGCGCTCAACTTCTTCTTGCAGCGGTTGATCTTGGTTGGGAAGAATCGGAGGATAAAAGCGCATTTCATAAAGATGGTTTTTTCTAGACAATGTAGCTGGTATGATAGGGGCATTTGTTTTATAAGACAAGAGGGCGTGAGCAGAATTAGAGTAGATTTTTCTTCCGAAAAACTCAGTTTCAATCCCTTGGCCAGGTTTAGAGTGGTCCATTAAAAGGCCAACGGCTTTTTTTTGCCGTAAGGCTCTTAGACACTCTTTAAGACCGTTATTAGGAGGATAGAGCTTGCCACCTAGACGTTGTCTTGCTTTGTGAATAAAAGTATCAAAGTAAGGGTTTTTGAATGGCTTTGAAATGCCGACAATAGGCATTAGCTTAGATCCTTGCCAAAAAAACATTTCCCAGTTGGCTTCGTGTGAGCAAACGAAAATAGCGCCTTCGTAATTGCCTCCCGACTCATCTATGAGCTTTACCTTCGATAAAGGATCTCCTCTAGAAGCATATTTGATGAATTCTAAACAGGTGATAAGAAGATTTTCTAGGCTTTTTCTTGCCACTTTGGGTATCTGTTTTTCATCAACACCTAGTGTAGTAGCCAATTTGATATGCTTGATTGTCTTCTTTCTAAGTTTAGGGGATAAGTAAAAGCAAACAGAACCTAAAAAGCAACCTAGATAGTGGACAAAACGGTGAGGAAGCCATTGAATCGGATATGTCAGAATGCGAAATATGTAAAAAGCGATCATGGGGCTAAGGCTGTAAGAAGGACTTCTTTTCCTTTAACATCAAAAGAGAGATCTAATGATTTATCATCTTTTGTGCAAAGCTGCATCCGATTCATGTAATTTCTAAAGCGATTACGTAGGTATTCTTCTCTAAAGCGAGGCTGCATATCGCGAATTTCTTCATCAAAAATATCGGTAATCATCATGTTGACGTAACGATCCTCAAGCAGTTTTGAGTTGACGAATTGAACGCTCCATTGAAATCCCCCCTTTTTATCAGCGCTATTGAGTATTACACAAATTTCCATCATATCTTTTACAACATTCAAAAAGGTTTCGCTAACACCTTTAGCATACAGCTGCTGGGTGATCACTTTGATCCCTTTTTTAGTTTCGACGACATCACTATTTCCTAAAGCTAAAGAAGCAGTTTGAGCACTGACGTTGTCTGGCGGAATGTACAAGGAAACGGGAACTGCAAACTTCACAGGAAGCATTTCAACACGCATAAAATCGATGCGCAAATATTTTGACTCCGCATCATCAATTTTTTGCGGCTTATCTGATAAATCAGGAATAACCAGCGATTTCCACTCTGAGGGGACAGGAAAGCTAATCACATTTCGATGATTAGGAGAGTCATGGAGTTTTTCTAGCTGGCTTGCTGATATATCGCTGAGGTTGAAAGTGAGTTTTAAACCACGAGATTTTAGCTGTTTAATGACTTCTTCAGGACCACTGACAGGTAAAGAGAGGTGATAGGGCCATACATCGAGGAATTGATAGCCTTTAGGAGGCTCTCCTATCGGTTTTGTTACGTAAACAGGGATTTTTTCTTTTGCAAGTGGAACAAGTTTGATAACAAAGTTTTTTTCTACAATCTTATTGATGTGGACAGCAACATTGAGTTCAGGATTTAGTGAAACTAGGTTGTTTTTAGAAATTGTTGCGATCCATTCACCAGATTTACTTCCTGCATCGACAACGGCTTCAAAATCGCTTGAATTGATTTCCTCAAGGATCGATTTTCTACCAGTTAAAGTAAGAGTGGTTTTTTTATTTAAAAGACCATTTGATTGCAAACCGCTAATTGTTTGACCTTCAGGGACATTAATCACCCTAACAGCAACGCTTGGTATCGTTTTTGTCATTGTAAGGGATTGGTCGAGCACAAACCAAATGATCAAAGCTAGAGTTAATGAAATAAGCTTTCTAAACCAATTGTCTGCAAAGATCCTTTTGAGCCAGTTTTTGCATTCTATGAGCCAATCTAAAAACACCATCTCTTTTGGACTCTTTTTTTCAATATCGGGGCAAAAGAGGGTCTTTAGGATGCTCTTAAAACGATCGATTTTAACGTTATAGGTAATTAAACCTTCTCTTGCTAAAGAGACTTTGCCAGTTTCTTCTGATACAATGATGGTAAAAGCGTCAGTAATGCTACTTATGCCCATACCGGCTCTATGCCTTGTACCTAGTGAACGCTGAACCAAAAAGCTTTCTGCTAAAGGCAATATGCAAGCAGCGGCAGCTATTTTATAGTCGCTGACAATTACTGCTCCATCGTGAAGAACAGTATTTTTAGCGAAGATGGTTTCTAGAAGTTCAGAAGAGAAATTAGCGTCAATAACGACCGATTTTTTGACGATATCTTGTAAAGAATCTTCATGTTCAATGACAATCAAAGCACCTGTTTTTTTATCAGCTAGACGGTAAACAGATGTAGCTAAGCTGTCTAGGAACTTATCAAATTCAGTGGTAGCTTTAAATTTTTTCCCTTTAACGCTCAATTTAGATAAAGCAACTCTAAGCTCAGGCTGAAAAATTACGATGATGGCAATCACTGCCATATTCGTTATCAACACCATCAATTTGCTTAAGACAGGGAAATGCAGCCATGAGGAAATGGCAAAAATCAGTAAAAATGCAATCAGACCTAAAATAAGGTCCATAGAACGGGTGTTCCAGAAAAAAGAAAATAAGTAATTGATCATCACAGTGATGAAGACAATTTCTACAAAAGGAATAAGGGCATGAAAAAACATGATAAACACACCGTTGCTATACCAATAAATACAGGGTTTTTAGCAAAAAAGCAAGGAAATAGGGATTTTTCTGTTACAAAAATATTCTTAAAGAAATTTGCTCTTTTTTTAGATATAAAAATGAAGAAAATGAGCTATGAATATCATAAAAGAAATTGTCCTTCAGCCACTTTTTTAGCAAAGGGGATAGCTCGATAATCAAAGAGGCTGTGAAGTCTAGTTTTCACCCCTTTAATTCCCATGCAAATGCCTATCACTAAATGTCCTTCACTTCTTTTTCTTGAACAGAATTCAATCATTTTGTCAGCATCTTTTTCATCATTGGCATAACATGCAATTTTTATGTAATCGGTTTTAATAGAAAACAATTCATCAAAAATAGGGTCTAGTACTTCTGGAGTTTTAGTAAAGTCATGAAAAGAGGCGATAGTTTTTGCTTGAGGAAGGATCTTTTTGACTTCAAGGAAATAGTTTTGATCTACACCTATG
>VGMA01000045.1 GCA_016866575.1 Chlamydiota bacterium | reverse complement strand
TTTTGATCAAGCTGCAGCGTATCTAGCTTTAGTCATGATCGAAAAAACAGCTCAAGAAGAGTTTCCGGTAGATGTAGAAAAGTTTGCTCTTCCTTTTGCGAATAAAGATCTTTTTGAAGAAGATGTGAAAATTCCATCTCCCTTTACATATATACCTTTGGCGCTTATTGCTATCCTTGTTTTCAAAAAAACAGGGGATGAGAAAGCAAAAAAAGTAGCGTTGTCCATTGCATCATGGCAAAAATCTCTTTTAATGACTCAAGGAGACATGCTTATTGGTCCTTGGATGAAAGAAAAGGATTTTAGTAAGGCAAATTACTACATTTGGAATTATCTTTTGTTTTCTGCTGTATGTGGCGAATATAGGGAAAAAGAGGCTCTTTTTAGAGCAATTGAGAAGCTTCCTATGGAGCTACTAGAAAAAATCGATCCTTTAACCTATTTCATAGCTGAAGCAGTAGAAGATTGTAATAACGATGAAAATCAGCTCGAACTCGATACGTTATCATCAGGGAAAGTTTTTGGCTTAACAGTAGATGGGCAAGAAGAAGGAAAATGGGCACTTTCTCTTTTTGGCGATAAAACGGGTTTTGGCTCTTTTGGTAAAAATAAGATCCAAATCGTCTCGTTTGGACCACATTTTTTTCCATTAGGTGAAGTAGATCGATTTGGTATAGAAAGGGGTTTTAATGTCCTGGAGAGATCTAATGAATCTATACAAGATCATTTTACAGGCTGGACTTTAGCAACATATGTGTCAGATGAAGGACGGGTTTGGTTAAATATTAATCTAAAAAAAGAAGCTCACGGTTGGAAGCTTCAATTAAAAACTGAACATCTAAAGAAAGAGCAAAGATTTGCTTTTGTCTTTTTTGTTTCGGCAAAATCGGCGCAAATTGGCCGTCAAATGAAACTTTATTCAAGTTCTCTAGATCGATATGTCGGTCAAAAAGAAACTATACATTTTTCTTGTGGTGAAGAATTTCTTACCATCGAACCTCAATTTTCTACAGAGCAAGAAGTGATTCCCCTAGCAGGAATGGACCATTTCTGGGGAGCTGATTTTCTTGTAGCTCATACTATAAAGTCTTGTAATCAAATTTATGAATGGCTAATTAAATAGATCTACCTTAATATATAAGAGTATTTGAGGGAGTCTAAAGTGTCTATTTTTCGAGTTTTTTTTATTGCGTGTCTGATTTTATTTGGTGGTATAGCTACTCTTGCAGTTGTAAAGAAAAAACAGCAATCTGATATTACGGTTAAAAAGCCCCTTGAAGAGCCTAAAAAAGTAGAAATAGCGCCTGCTATTATGCCTCAAGCAGTCCCTGTAGCAGCTCCGATTGTCATTAAAGAAGAGAAAAAAGTTGTTGCTAAAGAAGAAAAAAAGATCCCTCAAGCCAAAGAATTAGAGCCAATCCCTTCTATAGACAGAGTACAGAGTCTTTTTGTAAAAGGGCAGTCTAAACTTCCGATTGTTGAAACAGTGACTTACAGCAGCCGAGTATCTTGGCTGAAAGGTCGACCTGCATGGATAGCAGATTATGCTACATACTACGGAACATCACGTCACTTTATTGCAAGAAGCCTCAACGGAAAAACAGACTATATTACGCAAAAAGTAGCCCCTGGCGATAAATTTAACGTTTTTCGACAGGATAAAAATTTTGAATTTTACCTTTTAGTAGACCTTTCGACATGCCAAATGCATTTTTACTATTTAGATAAAGATCGTGACGAAAGGGTGTTTCTCAAATCCTACCGCGTAGGAGTGGGAAGAAAGAAAGAAGATTCGCCATCAGGAACACTTACCCCAATAGGAAAGTATTCTTTAGGAAGTAAAGTTGCCGTGTATCGCCCTGGCGTGCAAGGCTTTTATCAAAATCAGCGTATCGAAATGATCAATATTTTCGGCACTAGATGGATCCCTTTTGGTGAAGAGCTTGCTAATTGCTCAGATGGAGCAAAAGGGTACGGCATTCATGGAGTTCCTTGCGTATTTGAAGAAGCTACAGGACGCATTAGCGAAGATCCATTCGCGATTGGTGAATATACAAGCGATGGATGCATCCGTTTAAAAAAAGAAGATGTAGAAGAGGTGTTTGCTATCGTGATTAGCAAACCTACAGTAGTAGAAATCGTGAAAGATATGAAGAGTGTAACTCTTCCTATGAGTAAAGAGGCTAATTATGACTAATAATACAAAACTTACCCCTTGGCAAAGAGTGATGATCTGTAGAGATCCTAAAAGACCTAGATCTGTAGGATATCTAGCAGGAGTGTGCGAAGAATTCACAGAGATTTTTGGAGATCGCCTTTATCGAGATGATCCGGCAATCATTGGGGGATTTGCATCCATAGGAGGGAAAAAGTTTGTAGTTATAGCGCAGGAAAAAGGATTTGATACTGAAAGCCGTTTAAAAAGAAATTTCGGAATGCCGCATCCTGAAGGGTATAGAAAGGCGCTCAGACTGATGAAACTTGCAGAAAAGTTCTCGTTACCGATTCTCTGCCTTATTGACACGCCAGGCGCTTATCCTGGCCTGAGTGCTGAAGAAAGAGGGCAAGGTTCAGCTATCGCTACCAATCTACTAGAAATGGCTGCGTTAAAGGTGCCTATCATAGCTTTACTGATTGGAGAGGGGTGCTCAGGAGGAGCTTTAGGAATAGGTGTTGCAGATGTTATTGGAATGCTAGAGCATAGCTATTATTCTGTTATTTCCCCAGAAGGGTGTGCATCGATTTTATGGAAAGATACTAAAATGAATGCAAGAGCTTCAGAGATGTTAAAAATCCATGCGGAGGAGCTCATCAAAGCAGGCATAGTAGATGAGATTATCGAAGAGCCAGAAGGTGGCGCACACAATGATCACGAGCTAACATATTCAAGAGCAAAGAGTTTTATTCTTGAGCAGCATGAGCTTTTAAGCAAATACAATGTCAGCGATCTTCTAGAGGTTCGCTACCAAAAATTTAGACGTATGGGACATTTGCATTCTTTACCTCTTCGAGAAGAAGTGAATATCTAACGTAATTGCCGTCAGTCGTTTTCATCAAAACCTCTTCCTAATGAAGAGGTTTTTCTTACAAAAAACAGATATCTTTAAATTATATCCGTTCTGTTTTTTTATTAATTATAGATAACTTTATTTGTTTTTGTTATTAGCCTAAATAGAAGATAGGCGATATAAAACTTTGCCTATGAGGAAAAAGCTCTCTGGACATTGAAGCCAGAGGCGTATATACTGAGGTCTATGAAAGTTCTGCTCAAAGCAGCGCTCAAAACAAAGAAGAACCTGTCTTGGTTAATACTGACGTTTTGCACGCTTTTCACATTAACACTTGCCGATCAAATGGAGATGGTAGCTCTTGGTGTTGTAGTCAACACAAGCAGTGATTTTTTTGCACTATTCGGAAGACAACAAGACAAGGAAATCTCCAAAGAAGATGTTCTTTCTCGCTGGGAACTGATAGATCAAAATGGTAAAGGTACGATATCAAGAGAAGATGCATCTTTGTATCTTAGTCAGGCTAAAGGGCTTAATCCCGTTACCAAGTTTCTGCATAGAGCAAAACAAAAGCTTCATTTAGAGCAAGGCCGCTTTTCCTTAGTCCTTTTGCTTCTTTTATTTGTGTCGGGATTCAAATCGATTTTTCTTTTTTGTTCCCGCTACACGACAAAAACTTTAGCTACCAAAATCAGTAGAGATCTTAGACAGCAATACTTCGAGCATATACAGATGCTGCCTATGAGCTTTTTTGGCCAGCACAACATAGGTAGCTTGTCCTCTAGAGTAATGGGTGATGCAAGCCAAATAGCCTTTTCGGTAAATTCTTGGATCACGAATTATTTGCACACTCCATTTATCATGCTCACAACTCTTGGGTGCTGTTTTTATTTTTCTTGGCAGTTATCGTTAGTGATCTTTGTAGGCGTACCTTTAATTGTTTTGCCTATACAACTCATTACAAGAAAGGTAAAAAGAATTACTCGTCAGCTGCAAAAAAATCAGGAAAAATTCTCTTCAGTTCTTATCGATTTTCTTGCCGGAATCCAGACTGTGAAGATTTTCTCGATGGAAAATTTCACGTTCAGAAAGTACAAAGAGCAAAACGATCAAATGGAAGCCCTTGAGCGTAAAACGAATAAGTACGATCTACTCACAAGGCCCACGCTGCATTTTGTCACAACTCTTTGCTTAGTTTCGATCTTGTTTTTTGGGCTTTACTGTTTAAAAATGAGCCTAGCTGAGCTTGTTGTGTATTGCGGCCTTTTGCATATTTTTTATGAACCGATCCGTAAATTCGCAGATGAAAATGGGAATGTACAAAGAGGAATTGTTGCAGCAGAAAGGCTCTTTGAAGTGCTAAATATCGAATCTGATATCCAAGATGGGCCCGATGCTCTAGAGCTTAAAACATTTGAGCACATGATCGAATTTGATCATGTCTGGTTTCGCTATGAAGATGAGTGGATTTTAACTGATGTAAGCTTTCAAGTCAAAAAAGGGGAAAGCGTTGCTATTGTTGGAGCGACTGGCTCAGGAAAATCCACGATACTGCAGCTGATTCCAAGGCTTTATAACATCAATCAAGGCTCTATCAAAATCGATGGAAGACCTTTAAGTGCATATACGCAAGAATCACTTCGCCGGCAAATAGCCTATGTCTCCCAAAAGCCTTTTCTATTTTGTGACAGCGTAAAAGAAAATATAGCCTACGGGCAAAATCTTTCCATGGACAAAATCAAAGCAGCTGCTAAAAAAGCGCATGCCGACGAGTTTATTGAAGATTTAAAAGATCAGTACGATACAGTCTTGGCCGAGCTAGGAAAGAATCTATCCGGAGGTCAGCAGCAAAGGCTTGCGATCGCTAGAGCTTTAGCTAAGGAAGCTCCGATTCTAATTCTTGATGAAGCTACATCATCGTTAGACTCTATTAGTGAAAATAAGATCAAACAGGCGATTGAATCTCTTCACGGAGAGATTACGCAAATCATAGTAGCTCATAGGCTTTCAACCATAGAGCACGTTGATAAGATCATATTCATTGAGCATGGAATCAAAATAGCAGAAGGGACTAAAGAAGAGCTTTATAAAAGCTGCCCTTCTTTTAGAGTAATGTGGGATGCCCATTTCCGCCAAAGAACGATATTAGAACCTGTGAGGGCCTTATGATGAGTTGTGGTATACATGATGGAACCTTTCATGCTGATGAAGTAACTGCAGTGGCTTTGCTAGTCGAAGCTGGTCTAGTTGATATTTCAAAAGTGATCCGCACAAGAGATGAAAGATTGCTATCTAAATGTGATTTTGTATGTGATGTTGGTGGTGTTTATGATCCAGAGAAAAAAAGATTCGATCATCATCAAGCGGACTATAAAGAAGGTCTTAGTAGTGCTGGCATGATTCTCAAATACCTGAAAAATCAGAAGATCTTTTCGCACGAATATGCAGAGTACTTAGATAGAAACCTCGTACATGGCGTAGATTTGATAGATAACGGTGCTTATACCGCTCCTGTGGGGATTTGCACGTTTTCGAATGTAATTTCTAGCTTTATTCCTACATCGTATGAAGCTACTAAAGAAGAACTGGATAAGGCGTTTTTTGAAGCAGTAGGATTTGTACGTAAATTTCTTTTACGCACTAAAGAGCGATTTATCTATATCAGCTCTTGTAAGCAGCAAGTGGCAAAAGTGATGCAAGAAAATAGTAGATGTCTCATTTTTGATGAACCAATTCCATGGCTTGAGTCTTTTTTTGAAATGGGTGGTGAAAATCACACTGCAGAATTTGTGATTATGCCTTCAGGAAATCATTGGAAGCTAAGAGGTATTCCTCCTTCTTATGAAGAGAGGATGAAAGTGCGAGTTCCTTTGCCTATAGACTGGGCAGGACTTACCAATCATGATCTAGCAAACGTTTCGGGAATCAAAGGTTCCATTTTTTGTCATAAAGAGAGATTTATATCTATTTGGGAAACAAAAGAAGACGCCATTAAAGCCTTGGAGCTCATTTGTGGAAACTATATTTGAAAGAATTATTGCTAGAAAATTGCCCGCAACAATTTTACTAGAAGATGAATTTGTGATAGTGATCCAAGATATCTATCCAAAAGCACCCCACCATTATTTGATAATATCAAAAAAAGCAGTTCCTAGTTTGCAACAGATGGATCATCAAGATCTTGAGATCTACATGCCTAAAATGATCATGGCAGCGCAAAATATTGCTAAAAAATTAGGTGTTGAAGATTATCGTCTAATCGTTAATAACGGACCTGATGCAGGGCAGACTGTTTTTCATCTGCATATCCATTTTTTGGCAGGAAGAACCATGGGGGAAAATTTTGCTTAAACACTCCTTAATCATTTTCGGATGCTTTAACTCTCTTCTAGCGGGTACAATAGCAACGGAAAATGATTTTGTGAGCCGCATACAAGCTCAACTTGTTATCAAGGATTTCAATGCTGCCATTGATGAAGCGAAAATGGGTCTTTCGCTTTTTCCTGATTCTAAAGAAGTTCTCGCATCATTGATCAAAGCATATTCAAGAAGCGGCCGCTCTCAAGAAGCGCTAGCGATGTTTGAAAAATTTTCTTCTTTAGAAAATTTAGACATTAAAAATCATTTTTCGCTACTAGAAGAGTTGGCATGGGGAGTTTTAAAAGATGGAACTTTTCAGCCGCAAACAACACATATGCACGCATTAGTGGGAGCATTTCTTACGCATGATGTAAAGGCTGTGCCATTTTTTATCGATGCACTTCGCTCTTCTAATGCTTATCTAAGAGCTCTTGCTGCTAGACTTTCAGCGCAATATCGAGATAAACTTTTAGGTTTGGAGCTCATTCGTCTTATCAAGGAAGAGAAGAATTGGTTTGTTCGCTTAGAAGCACTAAGCGCCCTTGAAGGATTTTGTTTAAAAGAAGCTAGGCCTCTTCTAGAAGATATTCTCTCTTCAAAAGATTCATCAGCAGAAGAAAAGATGCTAGCAATCAAAGCTATGGCTTCTTTTTATAAAAATCTTGGCACACGAGAAAGAAAAGAGCTTTTTTCAAGCGCTAGAACAGGTTTTCGTCAGCTAGGGCTAGAACTTGTAAGGCGATTTAGGATGAATGATGTAGCAGATGAAGTTTTACAGCTCATAGAAGATCCTTCGCTTTATGTGCGCATTTCAGCTCTTAAGCTTTTAGCAAGCATGAAACTTGATAATACAAAGCAAGAGTTAGTCATATCTAAGATCGATAAGCTCTTAGAAGATCCTCATCCCGCTATTTCTTTAACGTCCGCATGGGTAATGATGCAATACGATGCGCCAAAAGCAGCAAAAGTTTTTGCAGATTGGCTTTCTTGCAAAGAACCGAGAAATCGGCGCTTAGCTGCATCAGTCCTCTCTTCTACCGGATTCATTGGTTCAATCTATGTGCAAAAGCATTTTTATGAAGCACAAGATCCATTTGTCAAAGCAAATCTGGCTCTTGGCATGCTGGGTCAAAGAACAGATGTCTCCGTAGCATGTGATTACTTATTCGGTTTTTTAAAACAAACCAAGCAGCAAATTGCTTTTGATCACCACGAGCACCCGATTTTTGCTTCCTTAGAACCCAGTCAGCAAAGACATGTGCCACACATCCCAAGATATCCGCTTCTTGTCGATCAATTTACCCGATTAGATATTCTAAATCGTTTAACAATCGTAGGTTATGAAAAATCAGAAGAAGCGATCAGAAATTTTCTTCAAGAGGGTATTTGGGCTATTATAGGATCCACTGCGGGTGTTCTCATAGAAGAGGGGAGTTTCCAAGCTATTGAACTAATTCGAAAGCTTTTAGATGACCAAGATGAAAGAGTAGTTCTTCAGGCAGCGCTGGCGCTTGCTTTTTTTGCTAAAGATACTTCCGTAAAAGGGATTTTAGAGAATGCTTTTGAAAAAGTGGAGTGGGACCATCAAGTGTATATCCTAAATGCACTAGGCGCTATAGGAGATAGAGACTCAATCCCTTTTTTGCTCAATATCCTTCATAAACCTTTCCAAGAATTAAGAATAGTTGCAGCATCAAGTATTATACAATGTCTTTATCACTAAATATTCAGTCCGCACTTAAACAAACAAACATCGATGGATGGCTTCTTACAGATAATCCGATAGCAAGACGGATCTTAAAGATTCCAAACAGCAAACACATTACAAGGCGTTTTTTTTATTTTTGCCCCAAAGAGGGTGAGCCTGTCAAAGTTGTTCATAAAATAGAACAAGATGTGCTTAGTCATATAGAAGGAAGAACTGTTTATTATGCAGGGTGGAGAGAATTTCAAGAGCTTTTAAAAACTTTTATCCCTTATAAGGCTAATATAGCAGTAGAAATTTCTCAAGAGATCCCCACTATTTCGTACACCGATGGCGGTACCATTTCGCTATTACATAGCCTTGGATTCAAAGTGTCATCATCTCAAAAGCTGATTCAATTGCTATTATCGACTCTAACTAAAGAGCAAATACAAAGCCATTTGTATGCAGCATCAGTTGTCCAAGGAGCTATTGAAGAAGTTTATGAAAATCCTAAATCTAATACAGAAAAAGGCTTACAAAAACAAATTCTTCAGTATTTTGAGCGTCATCACTGTATAACAGACCATCCACCTATAGTTGCGTTTGGTAAAAATAGCGCAAATCCACATTATGCACCTAAAAGTGAAAAAGCCACCATTTTGCAAGGTCAGCCGTTACTCATAGATCTATGGTGCAGAAAAAATGAACCAGATAGCGTCTATGCAGATATTACTAGAGTATGTTTTGTTGGCGATGTCATAGATCCTTATTACGAAGAAATTTTTCAAATTGTGCTAATGGCTCAGGAAAACGCGATAGAATTTTTGCGCTCACGTATAGAAAATAAAGATCCTGTGTACGGATATGAAGTGGATCAAGTTGCAAGAAGTGTTATCGAAAAGGCAGGTTATGGAGAGTGTTTTATCCATCGACTAGGTCATAGTATCGACACAGTCTTGCATGGTATGGGAGCCCATTTTGATAGCTATGAAACCTATGATACTCGTCAGATTCTTCCTAATACTTGCTATTCTGTTGAGCCTGGTATTTATTTAACGGATCGATTTGGTGTACGTCTTGAGACAAATGTTTTGATTCAAGATCATAAACTGCATATCACAGGCGGAATGCAAAAAAAGATCCCTAAAATCAGAATTTAGGGATCTTTTCTAGAAAATTGTTGATCTTATGCGATAAGATCTAATTCGTCTTGATCTACTAAGTATAATTGATTGTCTTGAGCTGCCAGTGAGTTTTGAAATACTCTTTCAACAGCATAAGCGCCTCTACTAAAAACGTAGGATAGATCATCAATAGAAAGTTGATATACAGCTTTTCTAGAAAGAATTTCCCCGTTTTCTAAGCCTAGATAAGGATCTCTAAGGTGGTTAGGTAGGCGGTTGGATGTTGAACTGTTCAGAGACCTATGCATAGCATGGATTTTGTACATAAAGATCTCTTCATTACAGGATCTAGGGTAGTGGGTATTTCTTAGAAGATGTAGATACCACGCCGCCTTTACTTTTAAGGCAAGTAATTTTACTTCTGTAATCTTATACTCATGAGCTTCTCTTTCTGCATGCGCTTCAATAAGATTCATCCTTTTTTGGCAAGAAAAGGGCTGCCCTGAATGAGTAGCTTGTGTTTCATTATCAATTTCTCGTGCTATTGCTTCATCAACCCTTGTCATTTCAATATTAGAAGATTCAAGGGCCTGCTCAAGAGCGCTAAGAGCTCCTTTATATTCTGCAGCTACTGCTTTAAATTTATCGGGATTCGCGTGGTATGCTTCTTTGTCTAAGCCTAATTCATCAATAAATTGGTCTAATTCTTCCTCAGTTTGATTCTCTAGTAGTGAAAGTTCATCCAAAACCTTTTTTTGTACATCTGAACTGTCTAGAGCTATTGTTCTTTGAGATTCAAAATAGTCGTAAACATACTGTTTGATCAGTGGGATGGTAGCTAAAACGCCAAGAAGGACAAAAGGTAAAGCTATAGGAGCAAAAATAGCAGTTACAGCCATTGCTCCAACTCCGATGATTGCAAATGCTACAGTACAAATAATCGATAGAAATCTATTCAAAAATGCCTGAGAGCTTAGATCCTCAAACTTTTTTTTAGGAACTTCCTCGAATTCTGCGTTCAATTCCCTGCTTGGAGTATATGTCAAATCTAGTGGTTTTAGATTATCAGAGATTAAATTATGATGTATATTAATCGCCATCAGAGGTTCTCGCTTTTTTATTTTTGTCGATTAATTATATTTAAATATTAAGAAAAAAACAAGATCAAACTAAGATAAAGAAAAGTTTTTAACGGCTATTTTTAACATTTTCTCATAAAAACTTTTTAAACCTTGCGCACGTGTTGGTGACAATGAAGCAAAAATTCCTAGGGTTTGTAAAAAATGAGGGGGGCATTTTAGTATGGTTTCAGGAGTTTGCCCCTGATAAACTTCAATTAAAAGGGCTATTACGCCTTTTGTGATAAGAGCTTCAGAGTATGCTTTAAAAAATATTTTACCCTCTTCTTTTTGACCAATTAAAAAGGTGATTGACTGACAGCCTGTGATTCTATTTTCCTCTTTCTTTTCTTCAGGGGGGAAGGCTGACAAGCGGCTTCCGAAAGAAATTATTTTAAAATATTTTTCTTCAGAGGTTAAAGAGGCGGGAAAAAACTCTTTTAGATCCTCTTGTCTCTTTAAACATTGAGCAAAATCAATTTCCATGTTAGCATCTTTTTGAAATTTTATTCACATGGGTTATCGAATAGCCCATTTATTCAAACAAGTTTAGCATATGTCAAAGAAAGAAGATACGATAAAAGTAGAAGGAGTTATACAAGAACTTCTTCCAAATATGATGTTCGTTGTTGTACTAGACAATGGACACACTATTAAAGCGCACCTTTGCGGAAAAATGCGCATGAGAAACATTCGCGTACTCGTAGGAGATAGAGTCAGTGTAGAAATGTCTCCATACGATCTTGAAAAAGGCCGCATCATTTACCGCCAGCGCGGGTAGTCATCTAAAATTTAGGTAATATGAGGTTCTGCCCTTGAATCAAGGGTAGGACTAATCTTCTTTTTTTCATAATAAAGGCTCTCATTTTTTTTGATCTTTTTCTTCTAGCAAAATACTTGATATATATAGGTTTTTTGCCTTGATATAACGATTTTCATAGGAATTGGGTACTGAAAAGGAAAAAATGAAAATCTTGCTTGCGTTTTTTTTAAGAGAATATTATGCTTTCGCCATTCTGCTTTAATTAGCAAGAGAGGAAAAAGCCTCTTTCGCAAAACAGATCAGGAACATGCCCAGATAGCTCAGTCGGTAGAGCGTTTCCATGGTAAGGAAGAGGTCGCAGGTTCGATTCCTGTTCTGGGCAAAAGAATAACATATCGGAGGAAAAGTCTACATGGCTAAAGAAGCATTTAAAAGAGAAAAACCACACGTAAATATAGGTACCATCGGTCACGTGGACCATGGTAAGACTACACTTACAGCTGCAATCACAACATATCTCTCAAAGAAAGGTCTTGCAAAGGCTAGAGGGTATGATCAGATTGATAATGCGCCAGAAGAAAAAGCGCGCGGTATTACAATTAACACCAGCCACGTAGAGTATGAGACAGAAGCTAGACACTACTCTCACGTA
>VGMA01000044.1 GCA_016866575.1 Chlamydiota bacterium | reverse complement strand
CTCTTTACTTGGATACATTCCCCTTTGGGTCGCTGTGATTTTGCACGAAGGAGGCACTGTACTCGTCGGGCTCAATAGCTTACGCCTTCTACGTAGATAAAATCAGAATCTTTTCCTAAAAGATCTACTCCCCTTAAATGACAACAACGTGCCTATATACATTCTTTAAATTGTTCATATCTTAAACACCAAAAGCTTTGAAATGAACAGTATTATCTGTATTAGGCATGCTAATGGATATTTTTCAAAGAAAACTAAAGATTTATCTCTAAATCATTGATTATAAACATAAAAAAAGAGTGAAAAAAGAAAGCAAAGAACGTATGCTACACGCCATTATCCCATTCATCAAAGAGTTCAACCAAGCGAACAAATGAGGTAGGCCTACTTTCTGTTAAATAATCAAGGCTATAGATCAAAAACAGCATAAAAGAGAGATAACCTGTTAAAAGAGCTGTCATTAGAATCTGAATGCGAAAGTTTTCAATCACAAAAAAGAACATAAAACCAACAGTGATGATTCCCCCGCTGATCAATAAACACCACATCATCGATCCAAGTCTTTGTGAAGCGCTAAATTGTCTTGCAAGACCCGCATTGATGAATGTATTGAGCTTGGCAATCGATTCGCCATACCAAATTTCCATTTTGGTATTTTTGACCTCTATATTGTAATAAACGTCCCAGAGTTTTTCTACAATTCGATCAGACTCTAAGAAGATAGGAGTTTCATCGCGAATATTCCACTCTTTTTCTGTAACCACCTTTACATAAGATCTTAAATAATTACGTATGAGATCTCGTTCCTTAATAGAAAAGTATCCAGCATCTCTATAGAGATCGCTAATAGAAAAAGTCTCTGTCAAAATATTTTGTTCTACATTGTTGTAACGATCTTTTGAACTTACTACGGTAAACCCTAAAATCACACTGTAAAGAACGCCGATGATGCTAAACGTGAAGCCTGTCACGTCGTGATGTTTTCTTAATACATCAGCATGAGTTTTTTTTCGTGCCCAGATCTGGAGCATTAAAACAAAAAGCAGCGAAGGAACGACCACCCCTAAAGCAGTAAAAATCCAAGATGTATAACAAGGTGTATCCAAAAAACCTCCCCAAAATCCTTAAAAAATAGAAACTATTTATAAAAATGATTATATTTATAAACTTTTATTTATCATCACTTTTTAAAAATTTGATGAAACTTGTAAAAGCTAACTTTCTCTCTTAGGTATAAACCCTTAAGCTACAGAGATAAAGTATGTAATTTGATGAAAAGTATAAAATATTTTTGCAAAAAACTAAGGACTTTCTATCTTGAAGCTATGTCAAAACTATCTAAAGAAAAGCTCATAAGCGCCATAAGTCAAGAGTCTAAACTCTTTGAAGAGCATTATTTATGGCTAGAAAAGCACATGCCTCCCACATTATTTGAAGATTTCGAAGAAGCGCATCTACGGACAATAACGCACAATTTGATGGGTCTGCATTTGCAAAACAATTTCATCCAAATCCACTTTCCGGGCTGTTCGATTGTTCTTTGTCTAGATAATACTGAAGCAGATGTCCAGATCCTTAAACATTTCAGCTCCTTTGGAATCAAGCACTACCAAACCTATATATCTGACACAGCTTTACCGCAAGCTAGCGCTAAACTTAGAATAGCGATCCTTCATTTTACAAAGATTGAAACGCAGCCAGTAGATACTTCTTCATATCCCAATTTTCATGAGCATAAAGAGATTTTAGAAAAACTAGGCAATCGCTTCTTGCGTACAATGAATGAGGAAAGGCTCCAAATTGCGATAGAAATGTTTCAAAGAGCGCAAGATAGAGACAATTTGCAGTATGAAATGCGTAAAAATGAAGATTGGAAAGAGCGCCAAATCCCCTCTTTACAAATCGTTTTTGCTTGGAAAAATACTCCTAAGTACAACTTTCTCTACCGCTTAGCAAAAATGATCTATAGACACAACCTCGTAATGACAAGAGTCAACTCTTCTTACATAGACCCCTACTCAGGCTCTAGCATACTGGTCATGTCTTTAGCTATTCATGGGCAAAATGATAAAGCTGCTTGGGAAGTTACAGATTTAGAGGATTTTTTTCAAGAGCTTTGCACGCTTAAATATTTTGAAGATCAAGATCTTATAGAAAGACTCCCGGTCAGCGGCAACATGGCCAATTTCTTAAGATCGACAACCCATTTTGTACACCAGTTCCTTTTGCATTTAGATAACAACGTCTATTCAGCTTACAACATTGAAGAAGGGATTTGTCGTCACCCTGAGCTTACAGAGCTTTTATGCGAGGCTTTTGAAGCAAAATTCCATCCCAAAAAACATAACATCTTAGCTTATGAAAAAAAGAGGGAGAAATTTCTCTCTTTGGTATCAAAAATCGATACAGGCAATATCACTTTAGATACAAGAAGACAAAACATCTTATTTGCAGCGATGAATTTTGTTCACTTCACGCTGAAGACAAACTTTTATCGAGCCAATAAGAGTGCCCATAGTTTTAGACTCGATCCTTTATATTTAGATGCAGCACCTTATGAAAGAAAAGATAAATTTCCAGAGCTGCCTTATGCCATATTTTTTATGAAGGGAAGGTCGTTTATCGGCTTCCATATCCGCTTCAAAGAACTCTCAAGAGGTGGTCTTCGCACCATTTTCCCTTATAGGAATGAGCAAGCAGCATGGGAGCGCATCAACATTTTTTCAGAGTGCTACAATTTAGCTTATACACAGCAAAAAAAGAATAAAGACATCCCAGAAGGTGGCGCAAAAGGAGTGATATTTATTGAGCCTTTTGATGATTTACGACTAGAAACACAGATCTATCAAAATGAGCTTTTGAATTCTAAAGTTGAACCTGAAGTGATCAAGCAAAAGATCTCTAAATTTCAAGAAGAACAACGTTTAGTCTATCTTTACCACAGCCAGCGCTCTTATGTGCATAGCCTTTTAACCTTGATCAACTGCGAAGATGACGGCACACTCAAAGCCAAAGATGTGGTAGATTACTGGAAAAAACCGGAGTACATCTATCTTGGCCCTGACGAAAATATGCATAACTGTATGATCGAATGGATTGCAGAACATGCAAAACTCGTAGAGTACAAGCCAGGTAAAGCTTTTATTTCTAGTAAGCCAAAAATAGGTATCAACCATAAAGAATATGGAGTTACCTCTCTTGGCGTCAATGTTTACATGCATAAAGCTCTTGAGTCTAATGGTATCAATCCCAATAAAGATATCTTCAGAGTAAAAATTTCGGGCGGCCCTGACGGAGACGTTGCTGGTAATCAGATATACAATCTGTACCGATTCTACCCAAACACAGCTCGACTTCTAGCTGTTACTGACGGATCTGGAACCATATACGATCCCATCGGATTAAGTCTTGATGAACTCGTCAAGCTTTTTAAACAGGGCAAGCCCATTTCTCACTATCCTCCTGAAAAACTCCATTCAGGTGGATTTTTGCTCGATATTTTGACCCGCAAAGATGAAAGTGAGTATCAACAGCTCACCTTATTTTGGAAAAAAGAGGGTGATAAACTCGAAAAGAACTGGCTTAGCGGCAATGAGTGGCACCAAATCTATCGCCAAAATGTTCACAAAGTACAAGCTGATGTGTTCATCCCTGCAGGAGGAAGGCCCCGTACGCTCAACGCGCAAAACTATGTAGACTACCTTGACCCATCAGGAATACCCACATCTAAAGCCATTGTAGAAGGAGCCAATCTCTATTTAACGCCAGAAGCAAGAAAAGCTTTAGAAGATCGTGGTGTTCTCATTTTTAAAGATAGCTCCTGCAATAAAGGGGGTGTCATCTGTTCTTCTTTAGAGGTATCTATCGGTTTGATTCTCTCAGAAGAGGAATTTTTAGATCTTAAACAAAGACTAATGCCTGAAATATTAGCCCACATTGAGGAAAAAGCTAGCCTTGAAGCGAATTTACTTTTAAGAAGCCGTAGAGAAACCAATAAACCCCTCACAGAACTATCTGATCTTGTCTCTAAGAAAATCAATACCTTTACTTATCAAATTCTCGACCATTTGATGGATGTAGAACTTCCACAAGATCCTAAACACCCCTTGATACTAGCTCTTTTAGACTATCATCCCCCACTTCTGAAAAATGAGTTCAGCGAACGCATCATCAAGAATTTACCAGATATCCAGAAAAAGGCCACAATTGCTTCACACATTGCATCAAAAGTCGTCTATCAGCGCGGCCTTTCTTGGTCGCCAAATATCGTTGATGTCCTACCCTTGATTTTAAAGGAGTTTAAGTGACAATTGCTGTAATTAACTGTGGAAGCTCCTCAATCAAGTATTCCTTGTTTGAACAGCAAAAACAAATTGAGACCAATGTTATTCAAAACCTTCAAAAAGAAAATTACGAAGCTGCTTTAACAAAGCTTGCAGAAAAATTTAAAGCTTCACACTCGCTTATCGCCGTAGGACACCGAGTAGTGCATGGAGGTCCTGATTTTCATAAGCCTACTTTCATTACAGCCTCTATATTAGAAAAAATCAAAAGCTACTCCTCCCTAGCACCTTTGCATAATCCATTAAATATTCTAGGGATAGAGATTATGCAATCCATATTAAAGAACCTACCCCAAGTAGCTGTTTTTGATACCGCATTTCACCACACAATACCCCACTTTGCCCATATCTATCCAATTCCTTATGAGTATTATGAAAATCACCAAATACGCCGCTACGGATTTCATGGCATAAGTCATGAATATTTGATGCATCAAGCATCGCTTAAACTCCAAAAGAGTGTCGATCAATGCTCTTTGATCACAGCGCACCTTGGTAACGGTTGCAGCATCACAGCCATCAAAAATGGAAAAAGTGTCGATACCTCCATGGGATTTACCCCTCTTGAAGGGGTCATGATGGGAACCCGCTCTGGCAGCATTGACCCTTCTATTGTAGAAACTATTGCCAAAGATTGTAAAAATGGCGTTGAAGATGCCATGTTAGCACTTAATAGAAAATCAGGCCTTTTAGGCATTTCAGGCATTTCGAACGACATGCGAAAGCTCCACGAAGCAAAATCAGAAAGAGCTCATCTAGCGATCGATATGTTCGTTCACAGCATTTCAAAAACCATTGCTTCTATGCGAACAAATCTAAGCTCTTTAGATGCTCTAGTTTTTAGCGGAGGGATCGGAGAAAATGATGCGATCATCAGAGAAAAAATCATTGAGCGTATCCCCTTTTTAGATCTTCACATCGACAAATACAAAAATCTAGAACACGGCAAGCACCACTTAGGAATTATATCATCAAGTGCATCTTTACCCATATTTGTGATTCCTACAGATGAAGAGAAAATGATCATGCAAGAGGTGTTATGCCTACTGTCATCTTGATTGTACCTACAGGAGTTGGAACAGGATTTTCTTCAGTTGCAACTGGATTAGTCCACGCATTTTTATCTCAAGGCATTATGGCAAAAGAGCTTTCTCTTTCTATTTCAGATGAAAGAGAAGATCATGTAATCGATCAGTTTATCCAAGCTATCCATAAAGAAAAAGAAGACGTCTTAGTCATACCTTCTTCTTCTATCTTCAATCCTCAAATCGCTCTAGCTTTAGATGCCCACGTGATTTTCGTCACAACACCTCAGCAAAAAATTCATGCTCATGAATATGATAAACACCGCGTACTTGGCTGTATAGTCAATAAAGTTAAACAAAAAGATCAGTTCAAATTTGAGCTTCCTATTTTAGGACAAATCCCTTGGAAAGAAGATCTTTTAGCCTTTCGCCTAAAAGATTTACTTCCACATACAAAACTTGATGTACTCAATGATGGCGATATTCAAACAAGAAGAGTTAGCTCTATCTTGATTGCCGATAAGCTTGTCGGCCACATGCTAGATGCAATCAAACCCGGCTCGTTGATTGTATTTTCCGGAGATCGCGTCGATATTTTGCTTGCGATTTGCCTTGCTGAGCTTAGGGGTATTAAAGTAGCCGGTATTCTTTTGACGTCAGGATTCAAGATCCCTAAGGAAGTGTATGGTCTTTGTGAAAAAGCATTTTCTTCAGGACTTCCAGCTCTTTTTACCGATGAGGATAGCTTTACTACCTCTTTGAAATTAGATAAATTCAACCGCTTCATTATTCCTGTAGACGATCTTGAAAGAAAAGCCCTTTCTCAAAAACACATCGCAGAACACATCCACACCACCTGGATCAAAGATTTTCCAAATAAACAAATCGAAAGACATCTCACTCCAGCAGCTTTTCGGTTTTCCTTAATGGAAAAAGCCAAAAAGCACATGCGGCACATTCTACTTCCTGAAGGAAGTGATGTAAGAATTATTGAAGCTTCGATCATCGCTTGTATGAAAGGGATAGCCAATGTTTCCTTGTTTGGAAAAAAAGAGGAAATCCATAGATTGAGCCAATCCATGGGACTAGATATCCCCAAAAACTTGACCATTATCGATCCTGATAAAATTCGTGATCAATACATTGAAGATCTAGTCTACATAAGAAGGCATCGCAATATCACCCCTAAAATGGCTTCGGAGTTTCTTGAAAACAATATCATCTTAGCTATGGTGCTTTTACATAAAGGGGTAGTAGATGGAGTTGTTGCTGGAGCTAACACCCCTACTGCAGATGTTATAAGACCTGCTCTACAAATCATCAAGACAAAACCTGACTGCCCTTTAGTCTCTTCTATTTTCTTTATGTGCTTAGAAACTCAAGTTTTAGTTTATGGAGACTGCGCAGTCAACACCAATCCTAGTTTCGATCAATTAGGAGAAATCGCCATCCAAAGCGCTGATTCTGCAAAACTCTTTGGCATAGAACCAAAAGTTGCGATGATTAGCTATAGCACACTACAGTCAGGCAGTGGAGAAGATGTAGAAAAAGTGCGAAAAGCTATCGACTATATCAAACAAAAACGTCCAGATATTCTCGTAGATGGCCCGCTACAATACGATGCAGCCTATAATGAAAGCATAGCGGTCAAAAAAGCTAAGGGTTCAAAAGTGGCAGGACATGCCACCGTTTTCATCTTTCCTGATCTCAATACAGGAAACACTACCTATAAAGCAGTACAACAAAGTGCGCAAATCTACGCATTTGGGCCGATGCTGCAAGGATTAAATAAACCGGTTAATGATCTTTCTCGCGGTGCTTTAGTAGAAGATATTGTTTACACAATAGCCCTGACATCTATACAATCCTCTAAAAATCAATAATTTAATATACAATTCAGCAATCTAGTCTTCTAAGTGCTAAAATTTCGTTGCGTTTCTTTTTTCTTCTTGCTATACTAACGGCAAAAGAGGAAATCCATGCCCGAGCTACGCAAAGGTAAAGAAGATCGAGAGTTCAAGGTATTGCTAGGTCTTGTAAAATTATATCTTGAAACCGGCAAACCTATTGGCTCAAACACACTCAAAGAAAGCGCCTTTGATCGCCTAAGCTCAGCAACTATCCGCAACTATTTTGCAAGACTCGAAAAAGAAGGTTTTTTGATGCAGCACCACTCCTCCGGAGGGCGCGTGCCAACTGAAGAGGCCTATAAAATCTTTGCAAAAGAAGCTCTTTTAAACAACTCTCACATTGAACCAGACGAAGAGTTTGCCCTTAAAGAAGTTCTTTGCAAAGAGACAAGAGAGCTTTCTATCTATTTTCAAGAAGCGATCGAAAAACTTTCAGACATTTTAGGTTCTGCCGTTTTTTTCTCTTCTCCCCGCTTTGACCAAGATTTTATTGTCGAAGTAAAGCTTGTACCTATTGATGACAAACGATGCTTATGTGTGATTGTCACTGATTTTAGTCTTGTGCATACAGTCATCCTCTACACTGAGCAAAAGATGTCCTTGTTTTCTCTTAAAAGAGTGGAGCAATACTTCCATTTCCGCTTAACAGGCCTGGATAAGCCTGTTTTATCCTCTGAAGAAGAAAGTTTTGCCAAAAAATCTTACAACGAAGTGGTCTTGCGCCACTTTGTTATGTACACCAATTTCAACCAAGAAGATGTCTACAAAGCAGGCTTTAGTAAACTCTTATCACAGCCAGAGTTTTACGATCCTTTAACTTTAGCTAGCTCGCTTGCTATCTTTGAAAATAGTCGCCTGATCTCACCATTGCTGCAAGAAACCATTGAATCTGGCTCTATCAAATATTGGATTGGAAGCGATTTAGAAAGAATCACACCTCCGCCTCATGTAAGTTCCATTATTGCTACTTCGTATTCAATCAATCATCGACCTGTCGGTGCGATTGCGATTTTAGGAGCAAGCAGACAGCAATACGAAAAAGTCTTTGGTGTGTTAAAATTATTCAGCGAGCTTTTGAGTGAGACGCTAACAAAAAGCATGTACAAATATAAACTCAGTTACCGACAACCGGGACAATTTATTGATAACAAAGCGGTTTCGATGATTGAAAACCAGGAGAGCCTATGAGCGACGACCAATCGATTGAAGAAGAGTTCACGAATATTGAAGAGATCATGAAACAGCAAGGTGCTGACAGTCATCCTGAAATTCGTAAAGTAGAAGACGATTATAAAGATAAATACTTCCGTTCACTCGCTGAAATGGAAAATATGCGAAAAAGGCTGCAAGATGAAAAGATCTCTAGCATCAATTTCGCTATTGAAAGAATGCTTGCTGATTTTTTAACACCCCTTGACCAACTAGAAAAAGCATTGATGTTTGCTGAAAAAGCTTCAGATGAAGTTAAAAATTGGGCGATTGGATTCCAGATGATCTTGAACGAATTCCAAAATGCACTTGCTGAATATGACGTCAAGCCATTCCAAAGCGTTGGAAAAGTATTCGATCCTCACAAGCATGAAGCTATTGAGCAAGTTGAAACAACTGAAGTACCAGAAGGTGTTGTTTTAGAAGAGATTGTAAAAGGTTATGAAAAAAATGGACGCATAGTTCGTCCAGCTCGCGTGAAAGTCGCATCTCAACCCACTAAGTAAGGAGTTAAAAACATGACGAATAGAAAAAAAAGTAACAAAATCATCGGTATCGACCTCGGAACGACAAACTCCTGTGTTGCCGTTATGGAAGGTGGCGTCGGTAAAGTGATAGCGAATGCTGAAGGAGCAAGAACTACTCCATCAGTAGTAGCTTTCAAAGGAACAGAGCGTCTTGTCGGTACACCAGCAAAAAGACAAGCAGTAACGAACCCAGAAAAAACTATTTTCTCGGCAAAACGTTTCATCGGAAGAAAATATTCAGAAGTTAGCTCTGAAATCCAAACTGTTCCTTACAAAGTAACAGCAGGAAACAACGGTGCAGCAGCGCTTCAAATCGATGACAAAGTCCTTAGCCCAGAAGAGATCGGCGCTCAAGTTCTTATCAAAATGAAAGAAACTGCAGAAGCGTATCTAGGAGAAGAAGTAACTGAAGCAGTGATCACAGTACCAGCTTACTTTAACGATGCGCAGCGCCAATCTACAAAAGATGCTGGCCGCATTGCAGGCCTCAATGTAAGAAGAATCATTCCTGAGCCAACAGCTGCAGCTTTAGCATATGGTTTTGATAAAGGGCATAAAGATCAAAAAATTGCCGTATTCGACTTAGGTGGAGGAACATTTGATATTTCTATCCTCGAAATCGGTGATGGAGTTTTTGAAGTGCTTTCTACAAACGGAGACACCCATCTTGGTGGAGATGACTTCGATACAGCAATCATTTACTGGCTTCTCGATGAGTTCAAAAAAGAGCATGGCATTGATCTTTCTAAAGACAAGATGGCAATGCAGCGCTTAAAAGATGCCGCTGAAAAAGCTAAAATTGAACTTTCTGGAACACAGCAAACAGAGATCAATCAGCCATTCATCACAATGGATGCAACAGGTCCTAAACACCTTGCAATCACTCTTTCTCGCGCTAAACTTGAAAGCCTTGTGCACAACTTGATCGAAAGAACAAAAGAGCCTTGCATCAAAGCACTCAAAGATGCCGGTCTTTCTGCTTCTCAAATCCACGAAGTCATCTTAGTTGGCGGTATGTCAAGAATGCCTGCTGTACAAGCAATGGTAAAAAGCATCTTCGGAAAAGACCCTCACCAAGGGGTAAACCCAGATGAAGTAGTGGCTATGGGAGCTGCGATCCAAGGAGGTGTATTAGGTGGAGATGTTCGCGATGTACTTCTTCTTGACGTAGCGCCTTTAACTCTTGGTATCGAAACACTAGGAGGAGTAATGACTCCGCTTGTACCAAGAAACACAACGATCCCGACACAAAAAAAGCAGGTCTTCTCTACAGCAGCAGACAACCAACCTGCCGTAACAATCGTTGTTCTTCAAGGAGAGCGTTCATTTGCAAGAGACAACAAGGAAATCGGACGTTTTGATTTAACTGATATCCCGCCAGCTCCAAGAGGAACTCCACAGATCGAAGTAGCATTTGATGTCGATGCCGACGGTATTTTGCATGTATCTGCTAAAGATAAAGCCACAGGTAAAGAGCAAAAAATCCGTATCGAAGCTTCCTCAGGTCTTTCTGAAGATGAAATCCAGCGCATGGTCAATGATGCTGAAGCACATAAAGAAGAAGACAAAAAGCGTAAAGAAGTAGTCGATGTAAAAAATGAAGCTGAAGCTCTTGTTTTCCAAGCAGAAAAAGCTCTTAAAGATCATGGAGATAAAGTACCTGATCAAATCAAGAGCGATATCCAATCTTCTGTTGATGCTCTTAAAGAAGATATCGCATCTTCTGATCTTGAGAGAATCAAAAAAGGAAAAGAAGCACTTCACCAAAAAATCCAAAAGATTGGCGAAGCAATGCAAGGTCAAGGACAACCTGCAGGTGCTCACCCATCAGCGGGAGCTAAAACATCTTCTGACAATGTAGAAGAAGCAGAAGTGGAAATTCTAGACGATAACAAATAATCGTTATTTTATCAAAAGGCTACCTATTTTTAGGTAGCCTTTTTCTCATTATCAGGCACTTACACCGAACGCGTTTCATGTATGCTAATTTCATTCCATCAAGAGGATGTTATGAAAAAAGCTGCCATTTTTTTAATTTGTACTTCTTTAGTTCTATTTTCTGGTTTTTATCTTATTTCTGATAAAGAAGATCCAATTGTTTATAATTCCTCTTATACAAGATGTTCTTATGTTCGAGAATCTTTACCCTCATCCTACCAAATCCTCTACGATCAGTTAGGAGAGAGTCAAAAAGATTTAGTAGATGAAGCCTATAAATCTGCTCCTTTAGATTCACAGACTGATCAGGCAATTATCACGATTGACATTATCATGAAATCCCAAGTGCGCCGCTCTTTACCTAACGATAAATATCGAGAAATCTACGACAACCTATCCATTAATGACCAAAATCAAATTGATCAAATTTACAAACAGACACCCAAAAACCAAAGAAATCGTCAAGTCAAGAAGGCCTTAGATAAATTATCCTCAAAAAGCTCCACTCAAGCTCAAAATAAAGAAAGCTCACCTTCTAATGTCACACCAACAGAAGAAGATCTTTTAGAACAAAAAGAAAAAAGTGACGAAAGTGCAAGCAGACAAAAATTCAATAAGTTAGGTCGCAAAAAGCAAAATACCACAGACTCTTCAACATCCAGTAACAGCGCATCTTCTTCTGGATCCAATAAAAACTCTTCACAGTCTAATAACGGTCCATCTTCAGATAGATCCAATAGAAACTCTTCACAGTCTAATAACGGTCCAT
>VGMA01000043.1 GCA_016866575.1 Chlamydiota bacterium | reverse complement strand
GGCTAATTGTACAAAACCGAATTTGATCGATTCTTTTCGGTTTCCATGTACATCGATTTGAGCGATAATATAAGGCTCATACTGACGGATTTCAATGGATCCTTTTTTTTCTAACACTTTGTATTTAGGTCTTCTTTTGATTTTTTGATAGCGCTGCCAAGCTAAAATGGATACTAAAATGATACAAACGGCGATAAAGTAGGTAGACCCCATATTTGATCTTTTTCCTTAATAATGTGGTTGTGAACGCTTTTTAAAAGCCTATTTTCGTCATTTTGATCGATTAGGAATTTTTTGAATAGTAGACATTCAAATATAGGTCGATTTTTTTGCTTCAACCATACCAAATTATCGTTTGATTTAATCCCTTGCCTTGGCTAGATAAAGATAGGAAAAAAGCATTATTATTTATCAAATTATTGATAGTTAATATGCTATAAAAATCAAAAGGAAGATTCGAGAAGCTATGACGAAAAGTTATAAAGAGGTAATGACAGAGCTTACTCCATTCATGACTAAGCTCAAAAAAGAGATTCCTGATGTCATGAATGGTTTTGGAGCTATGATGCAATCGGCTACTAAAGAGGGTGTCTTAAGTACAAAGACTAAAGAACTAATTGCGCTTGCGTTAGGTGTTGCTTCAAGATGCGATGGATGTATAGCCTTTCATACTCAGGCATTACATAAATTAGGAATGACAAGAGAAGAGCTTCTTGAGGTTTTAGGTATGGCCGTTTATATGGGTGGCGGCCCTTCTTATATTTATGCAGCTTATGCTCTAAAAGCGTATGAAGAGATGAGCGCAATCAGTATTTGATCAAAAAATTAGGCAGCATAATCTCCATTGTGTTGCCTATGCATTCTTTTTTTAGAAACGCTTGCTGAGAATATCGCGTTGCTATATTTAGAGAAAAATGAAGAATTACCTTCCACAAGATGAATTAGAGGGATTAGATAAGCTTTGGCGAGCAGCTAATTACCTTTCTGTTGGTCAAATTTATCTCTTTGACAATCCGCTTTTACTAAAGCCTTTGACGATCGAGCATATCAAACCAAGGCTGCTTGGCCATTTTGGTACAACACCTGGTTTGAATTTTCTCTATATCCATCTTGGCAGAGTGATCCAAAAATATAACTTAGATATGATTTTTATCGCAGGCCCAGGACACGGCGGCCCTGCAGTTGTAGCAAACACCTATTTAGAGGGTTCTTATAGCGAGTTTTACCCTGAAGTGACACAAGACGAAAAAGGGATGAAGCTGCTCTTTAAGCAATTTTCTTTTCCTGGGGGAATACCAAGTCACGTAGCAGCAGAAATACCTGGATCGATCCATGAAGGGGGAGAATTAGGCTATAGTTTAATGCATGCTTATGGTGCGGTTTTTGATAACCCTGACTTGATAGCAGCTTGTGTGGTTGGGGATGGTGAAGCAGAAACAGGACCTTTAGCAACTAGCTGGCACTCGAATAAATTCTTAAATCCGGTTCATGATGGAGCCGTCTTACCTATCTTGCACCTCAATGGCTATAAAATTGCTCAGCCAACACTATTGTCTCGTATTGGCAACGAAGAGTTGATAGAGCTATTTTCTGGTTATGGATACGAGCCTTATTTTGTTGAAGGAGAAGATCCGGTAATAGTACATGAAGAGCTTTCTCACACATTAGATCTTGCTATTGAGCAAATCAAAAACATCCAAAAAAAGGCTAGAAAAGAGGGGTTTAGTGAACGCCCCAAATGGCCTATGATCATTTTTAAAACTCCTAAGGGATGGACAGGTCCTAAAGTTGTCGATGGCCTAAAAGTTGAAGGTAGTTTTCGATCTCACCAAGTACCTCTAAATGATCTAAAACATAAGCCTGAAAGAATCAAAATGCTAGAAGAGTGGATGAAAAGTTATCATCCTGAAGAGCTTTTTGATGAAAAAGGGTCTTTAAAAGTTGAATTAAAAAAGTTCATGCCAAAGGGCAATAAAAGGATGGGCTCAAATCCTCATGCCAATGGCGGAATTTTATTACAAAGTCTCAAAGTCCCCGATTTTAAAAATTATGCTGTTCAAGTAGATCAGCCCGGTACTGTATTCAAAGAAGCGACAAAAATCATGGGCAATATGCTTCGCGATGTGATTGAGTTAAATAAAGAAGAGCGAAATTTCAGGATTTTTGGTCCAGATGAGACTGCTTCAAATCGTTTAGATGCTGTTTTTGAAGTAACCGATAGAGCCTTCATGGGTGAAATTTTGCCAACAGATGAGCATGTCAGCAAAGATGGCAGAGTGATGGAAGTTTTGAGTGAGCATCTTTGTCAAGGCTGGCTTGAGGGATATTTACTCACTGGAAGGCATGGATTTTTTTCTTGTTATGAAGCGTTCATTCACATTATTGATTCTATGTTCAATCAGCATGCAAAATGGCTAAAGGTATGCAATCATATACCTTGGAGAAAGCCAATAGCATCACTGAATTATTTGCTCACATCACACGTCTGGCGACAAGATCACAACGGCTTTAGCCATCAAGATCCGGGCTTTATAGATTTAGTAATCAATAAAAAATCAGATATCGTGAGAGTCTATTTACCTCCTGATGCCAATACGCTTCTTTCTGTTACAGACCATTGCTTGAGAACTAGAAACTATGTCAATTTGATCATTGCCGGAAAGCAGCCTCAGCATCAATGGCTTGATATGGAAGCTGCGATTGCTCACTGTCAAAGAGGGATCAGTATTTGGGAATTTGCCTCTAGTGATCGAGGGCAAACGCCAGATGTGATTATGGCAAGCTCTGGGGATGTCCCTACTGTAGAAAGTCTTGCAGCTACATCACTTTTACAAAAACATTTCCCTGAGCTTAAAATCCGTGTTGTCAATGTTGTCGATTTGATGAGTCTACAAACCATGCAAGAGCATCCTCACGGCTTAAGCGAGGAAAGATACAACGCAATATTTACACCAAATGTCCCTGTAATTTTTGCTTTTCATGGATATCCAGCTGTGATCCATAAACTCACATATAAAAGAGCAAACCATCCCCATATGCATGTTCGGGGGTATAAAGAAGAAGGAACAACGACAACGCCTTTTGACATGGTTGTTCTCAACGACCTCGATAGATTCCATCTTGCTATTGATGTAATAGATCATGTTGATGATCTCAAAGAAAAAGCCATGAGTATTAGGCAGATGCTTGTAGATAAGCGTCTTGAACATAAAAAATATGTTCATGAATTTGGTGAGGATATGCCTGAAATTCGCAATTGGAAGTGGCAGTCTTAAATGTTTTTTTGATGGTTGTTTTAAACTTGCGTCCAAACAGGACTGATCTGCGCTTTTTTGGATAACGAACTTTGAATGGAACTACCAAAAAAGTCTTCAATTTTGCTTCCGTAATAGTTGTTATTGTCTGAAGAAGAGTTGCCTTTGATTTTATGACGCTTTTGATATTCTGAGTAAAGATCTTGATTGAAATGTAAAGACTTAGCCTCTTGAATTTCTTCTTCAGCTTGACCTAGCGATAAAGCGTAGTCATAAAGCTCTTGATCAACTACCTCAAAATTTTCAGGACAATTTTCAGTAGCGTTATTTAGTTTTCTTGCCGCTAAGCCCGATCTTCCGTTGGGGTGTGTGACAAAGAGTTGATAGTCTGTAACAACATCTGAATCTACTACTGTTTCAATTACCTTTTTTCTATCAGCTCTAAGACTGAGTAAACCACTTGCTATCGGTTCAAAAGGAACACAAGGTTCACTTTTTTCGTCTCGATGGAGTACGCGTATCATAGAAACCATAAGTGGAGCATCAATATCTCTAATCACTAATTTTTTATTTGTTGATGCACATGTTTCTATTAAAGAAGAAATAACCGGATGGTTCGCTCTTTCGTCTGCCACTATAGAAAGGCCTAGAGCTTTATTTTTGATCTCTTTAGCAATAGTGCCCCCTAGTTCTGCTCCTTCTAAGTGGATTTGCTGATTGGTGATGCCGTCTACTCTATGTCGAAGCATAGCTTTGACTGTGTCAGGATTGAAGGCCCCTTTGATTTCACCGCTAGAATCGACCCCTTTTACTATATCGCTATCTGTTTTAGCTACATAGCTTTTTCCTACGCCTGTATTGCCCCTTAAAGCGTATACTGTAGGGGTTTCATTGTTAAAACGTCTTGAAAGTGCGAAAGAATCGATCACATATTTTGATAAAACTTGGGCATGAACTTTGACCCGCTCAGGGATATAGTTATTTGAATTTGATGCATAAGTTCTTGATGAAGTGGAAAAAGGGTTGTCATAATATTTAGGATCAATCGATTTAGTATATGCTTGAAAGCTAGGCATTGTCCCTTTTGAAGCAATTAAACATCGAGTTCTTAATTCGTAGGTTGAAAGAGGCAAGCTCTTTTTCAAGGCATGATTTTGCTCAAGTTCTAAATCTATTACTTTTAAGGCATGAAGTACTGAGTGGCATGTGTTTTCATCAATGATAATTTCTTTTGCAAGCCCATTCCCAGTTAGATAATTCATTATACCTTGCCTAAGGGTAGGATCTATTTGAGGTAAAGTCAAAGCGTTTACTGGTATAGAAGGACTTTCATGATCACAAAAATGGCATGGATAGTTCAAAGAGTTGTTGCTTTGAATCATTTCATGTACTTTTACTAGCGTCATGTGTAAAGAAGGGATGCCTTGAAAACGCTCTTTGGCTAAAGCAATCACTTGCAATTGTGTATCTAAAGAGTATGCCTGCAAATTTTGATAGATCTCAGAAGAGGAAGGATTTTTTTCTATAATATTTTGATAAAGAGACTCTGACAAAGAGTATACATCACTACGGTTAGCCTGATCTTGCGGGGATGTATAGATGGAAGAGGGTAAAACAATCTCTTTTTGTATGTTATTATACATCAAAATCCCTTATTAATTTACTGATTTAAATTTTAATTATTAAATTATAACATTAAAAATGCTTTTTTTAAACAATTTTTAATTATATTATTTATAAAATTTAAATAGACTTTCATGTGAATTTAAAGTAAAATACTTAAACCAAATACTTAAGGTTCAATAGATCGTGCTAAATAACGACAAAATACGGTTACTTTCGCCTGAAGAAGCGTATCAAGTAATCCGTTATGCCTCTGATGAGGAAGTAGTAAAGATATCTAAATCCATGACACCTCAACAAATTGAATTTGTCTTAGATACATTAAAAAATGGGCATAAGGTCAATCTATTGTATAAAGGTTTACGTCTTGTGGAAGAAGAGTTTAAGAGCGCCGAAGCAAAAAATCAGGCAAAATAGCAGCTCTTTAGACTTCTCTATTCTTTAATAAATCCCTAGTTGCTATACCAAGGATATGGAAAATCTTTGGTATTTAAAAAGCGTTGAAGATACGTTACTTGCGTTTAATTCCTCTAAACATGGACTTTCAGAAGAAGAGGCTAGAAAACGTCTTTTTATCTACGGTTACAATACGTTAGAAGAAAAAAAGGGGACTTCGTACTGGCAGATCTTTTTTCGCCAACTTGTCAATCCACTCATTTTTGTCTTAATAGGGGCAACGATTGTTAAGTATTCAACTTCTAATATTGTTGAAGGATCGGTTCTTTTATTCACCATTTTGTGTATGGCTTTTGTAGGCTTTATCCAAGAAATTAAGGCTGAGCGTGCTATAAGCGCTTTAAAGCAGCTTGCCGCTCACAAAAGTAAAGTTAAAAGAAGCTCAAAGATCACTGTAATACCCTCTGAGAGGTTAGTTCCGGGTGATGTGATTTTTCTAGAAATCGGAGACAAAATACCTGCAGATGCCAGAATCATTGATGCTAAAATACTAAAAATCAATGAATCTATGCTCAATGGCGAATCTCTTCCTGTGGAAAAATCTGCAGATATTCTTCTTCAAGAAGAGTCTCTTGTAGATAGAAAAAATATGCTATACGCAGGTTCTGTGGTCGCTTTTGGTAAAGCAATTGCGGTAGTTGTGGCTACAGGTATGGCTACTGAGCTTGGAAAAATTGCTGAAAGTTTAAAAAGGATCAAACATGAAAAGACTCCTTTAGAAAAAAATGTGCACTCTATAGGGAGAATCGCGCTGATTTGGATCGCTCTTTCCATAGCAGTTTTTATTGTGGTTTGTATATATAGGGGACTTGGGGTTTTAGAGATCTTCTTTTTGAGTGTGGCTGCAGCAGTTTCTGCTATTCCAGAAGGTTTGCCTATCGCATTTACAGTAACACTAGCAAGCGGAATGCAGGTAATGGCTAAGCGAAATGCCATCATTAGAAAGCTTGTGGCTGTTGAAACGCTTGGATCGACGACTGTTGTATGCTCTGATAAAACAGGGACACTGACTCTCAATCAAATGCAAGTTGTTAAAATAGCAGATAGTAAAAAAATCATCGATTTTAGCCAAGACAGCATTACTCCTGTTTTTCAAAAAATACTGGAAATAGGGGTGTTATGCAATGATGCGCTCATCTCTTTTGATAAAAAGACCTCAGAGAGTGAGATTGTAGGAGATCCGACTGAAGGGGCAATACTGGAAGCGGGTGCGCTTCTACAGATCGATCAAAAAACGCTTTTAGAGAAATATCCTAGAATCGCTGAAATTCCCTTTTCTAGTGAAAATCTTTACATGGTAACAGTCCATGACTATGGCAAGGTAAAAAGGCTCTATTTAAAGGGAGCTCCTGAAAAAGTTCTTTCAATGTCTTCATGTTTGCAAAATGAAGAGGGTACAGCACCTTTAAATAATACATTCATCAAGTCGATCAACGGGTTGATTGAAGAGATGACAAAACAGGCATTAAGAACTATTGCGGTTGCCTATCTTGATTTAGAGAATTTTTTTGGGCGATTAGATGAAAACGTCTTTAAGGGAAAGCTTACATATTGCGGCACTTTGGGGATGATAGATCCTCCAAGAGAAGAAGCTGTTCAAGCGATTAGTGCATGCAAAAGAGCAAAAATTCGAGTGATGATGATCACAGGGGACAATCCATTAACGGCAAAAGCAATTGCCAAAGAAATTGGATTAGATTCTGAGAAAGTGATTACAGGCAAACAGCTTCACAGCATGAGTGATGCTGAGTTAAAAGAGCATCTTAAAGACACATCAGTTTTTGCTAGAGTAGAGCCTTCACAGAAATTAAGGATTGTTGAAGCACTTCAAGCACAAGAAGAAGTGGTAGCTATGACAGGTGATGGTGTAAACGATGCTCCTGCTTTAGAAACGGCAAATATCGGGATCGCAATGGGTTTAAGCGGTACGGATGTGGCTAAAGAATCAGCAGATATGATTTTAGCGGATGACCAATTTGATACAATTGTTGCTGCGATTGAAGAAGGAAGAACGATATTCAACGGGCTGAGGAATGTCTGCTCATTTCTTTTGACAATATGTCTAGGGGAGTTATTGGCGTTGATTTTGAGCGTTCTATTCATTAAAGAGCCCTCTTTAAGTCCTCTACAGATTTTATGGATCAATTTGATTTCAGGTTCTCTAGTGGCTATTCCTCTTGGGATCGAACCTAAGACAGGGCTTGAGATGACCTTGCCTCCTAGGAGTCCTAGATCAGGACTGATTTATCAAGGTATGCTCTATAAAATAGCTTTTTACGCCTTACTTCTTGGACTTAGCGTGTTCTTTCTTTTTCAGTTTGCCCACAGCACCATGCAACAAGTTGAAGCAAGAAGTGTGATTTTAACAAGTATTGTGATTTTTGAGTGGTTGATTGGTTTTAAAATGCGTTCAGAGGATATTTCCCTAAGAAAGCTTGGTATTTTTTCAAATAAACCGATATGGATGGCAATTTCTGTTGGTCTTTTTTTGCATATCATGATTCTTTACACGCCAATTTTTCAAAAAATATTCCACCTTCACCCTTTAACCTTATATCAGTGGCTAATAGCTATAGTGCCGGGAGCTTTGGCTTTTGTCGTAGAGACGGTAAGAAAAGAATTTTTCCCTCAGCTTTTTAGCAAAGGACGTTTTGATGCTTAACAGCCTATATTTTATCTACCAAAAGGAATGCAGCAAATGATCTACTTTTTATCATTCATCATGCTCACAGCAGAATATGTAGAAAGCACTAACATAGATGATGACGGAGTTGAACAGACTGAAACAATCATTGAAACTCCTTGGACAGGTCCTGGTCTCTATGGCGGAATATGGATAGATTCAGAAGCTGACTATTGGGCCTGGCATGATGAGTATTATAAAAACACTCCCTACGCAAGGGAAAATCAGCAGCAAAGAGAAGATGATCGTCAAGACTATAGACAATCAGGTCCTGATGCAGGAAATAGAGATTTTGATCGGCAAGGAGCATCAAGAGGATCGGGAGCTGGACGAAGATAAAAGTATAAGAAAAAATATAGTAAATATAAGAGGATAGCATGAAAAAAGCGCTGAGCATATTTTTGATCATTTTTGGAGCGGGTATATTTTTCTATGGCAGTTACATAGGTAAACAAGTTCAAAATCAAGAACAAATGATGCAGCAGTCAGGAGGAGCAAGAAGAAGAGTTCCTCTTGTAGGTCCTGTAAGAAAAGGGACGGCGATAGCTTCAAATCAGCAAGCACAAAAAAGACAGGGCGCTATGCAGATGTGGCTCATGAATCAAGAAAATTCAGTAGGATGGCTTCATGGGATAGGGGCTGTGATGTTTATTGCTGGTACCAGCAGTTTAATCGTCTTAAGCATACCAAGAAAAAATAGGGATTGATTAGGTAATTTTTCTGATAAGCTGCAAAATCTGCAGCTTATGTTTTATTTTTCAGTACTCACTACTACTTTTTAAGATTTTTGCGGCTGTGTTGAAAAAGTCAGTTTAGCCATCTAGCGCTAGGCTGCTTTGCGCCCACGCAGTGGACAGAGGGCGTTAGCCTGTCTTACCGAAGGTAAGGCAAAGCGACCTTCATTCTCATTTCGTTTAACAATAAACATCTTGCTGCATTCTCAACGCACTGTTTATCAGTGCGTTTCGAGAATAATTGTTCACCAAATACTCGCTTTTTTCTAGAAAACACAGACTCTACCAAGACTCTTTGACTATATCCTGATAGCTTTGCCCATATTGACTTAGCCTCTTTGTCTCCACCTAACCCTCGAATTGCTGCAATAGCTTGATCCCTTTCGCTACTTGTACCTCGATAGCGAGCATTCCTCGGTGGTGGAATTAGTGCTTTTGCTTTTCTCTTTTTGATAACCTCTCGACAGCCACTCCGATTCAATCCTGCCTGACACTTTATCTAATAGCTTTTTGGTTATACTACTATCAGCAACTGTCGATTGAGTTGTACACTCTGCAACAATTTCGCCAGTCTCAGCATCAACAGCTACATGCAATTTAACCTATTTGCTTGGAGTACTCCGACCATGTATCTTAACCTTCCATTCTTCTTCATCGCAAATCTTAGTGCCAGATGCATCCAACATTACGGTGATGGCTCGGTTAGACTTTAAAATATCTAGCGATAGGTTCAATTTCTCAACAGGAATAAAGCGGTGACAGAGTATCTGCAGACAACGAAGATAAAGTTGCACTTTTTACCTCCCTATAGCCCTAATCTAAATCCGATTGAACGACTATAGAAGTGGATGAAAGAGCGTTTGATCTACAACACATATTATCCCGATTTTGAGAATTTTAAAGAGGCGGTATTGGTTTTTTTGCTACGATTTCGGCGCTCGCAGCTGACTCGATATTAGGTCAGGACTTTTGGAGCCGGGTTAGAGATAAATTTAGGCCTTTAAAGCCTAGGCTGCCGATGCTTCAACTTTTTTCGGTATAAGTGACTTCGTAATTTACGAGATAGGGGAGAGGTTCGTGCAATATATTAGGCAATTTATCTGTTTGATTCTTCTTATTACAACTCCAACAGGATTCATTTATCCACAGGATTATTCTGTAGGATTCTGCTACAAAGAGATTTCGCAAAGAAGCCCAATCAAAGATCTTTCACTCTTAACTTACGATGAAATTTTAGATCTTATGGATGAGATTGAATTTGGAGGGCTGGAAGAGAGATGTAGTTTCGAGGAATTGGAGAATATTAATCGATTTCTTGCAACTTTGGCTATTGAGGGAGCAGAAGATAATAACTCGGATTTGCGGGATGACGCGGTCGATTTAATAACAGCCCGGAGTGGTTATCAAAATGCACATTTGTTGGACGATCAAAGCTACATTATACATCCATTAGTTTTCTATGGTGATAGCAATATTATTTTGTGCAAAAGCTTTTGGAAGAAAACAAAGGATTTTGTCAAAAAGCACAAGAAAGAAATTATCATTGGAGCGGTCATTGTGGTGGCTGTGGTTGTAGTTGTTACGGTTGCAGTAGTTGCAACTTCTGCAGCAACAGCCTCTACTGCAGCTGCCGCTGCGGCAGGAGCAGCATCTGCTTGTGAAAACAAACAGGAACCGCAAAAAGAACATAACTTGGAGCCGGAAAAAGAGGAAGAGAAACCTGCAATTGAGCAACTTCCAGTGTCGATGTCAGTCGAGCAAGTGAATCTTTTGAAGCAAGAGCTTCACGAGCATCTCGAACCCATTAAAGAACTCGCAATAGAAGAATATGAATCTTCTTTCCGTGAAAGAGCAAGAGAATTTGGCGCTCATTTAACACATGAAGCCCTAGATAGCATTTCTGATTTAGCTTCTTTAGGCCCACAGTTACAACAAGAATTAGTTGATTTGAGCGTAAGAATTTTTCCGGAAAGTATGATTTTTGAAGATATGAGAAATCCAATTGGAAATTACCAAGCCAGTATTGCTAGGGGGCATGAAAAGATTGATCAAATATTCTCAACAAATCAAGCAGAATACCATACGGAGGAAGCGAGAGCAGCTCGTGGTGAAAACATAACTCGCTGTGAAATGCCCCTACCGGGAAATTTTAGTTCCGCTTTTAAAACGGCAAGCGCAGGCGGAAAGCATGCGGGAACATTAAAAATTGCCTCGCAGCAAAGTGAGAAGCAGCTTAGAAAAGGAATAGCCAGTTTTGATAAACAAATTGCTATGCACCAGGATAAAATTGCGAATCCAAGTAAACATATTAAAAATTGGCATGAATTAGATCCTAGACAACAGGAAGCGTTAATAAATAAGAAGTGGCAATCTGATATTGATCGATTGACAGAACAAAGAGACATTCTTCATGATGTTCTAAAATCAAAATTGAGTGAGTAAAGGTATGAGTGGAGATAAATTTAAATATTATTTACATGATCTTGGAATGCTTCTTAAAGAGAAGGCCCAAGCAGCTAAAAATGAGAAAGACAACCCCAGCAATCAAAAGGACAATGATTATAATATAGGGTATCTTATGGCATTTCATGAAGTAATTGATCTAATGAAACAGCAAGCTGATGTTTTTGATATTAAACAAGATGATATCGGGCTTGCTGATATTGATGCTGAAAGAGATTTGCTTTAATTGGAGTGGGGCTGTGTTGAAAAAGTCAGTTTAGCCATCTAGCGCTAGGCCGCTTTGCGTCTCTGTTAGCAGACAGAGGGCGTTAGCCTGTCTTACCTAAGGTAAGGCAAAGCGACCTTCATTCTCATTTCGTTTAACAATAAACATCTTGCTGCATTCTCAACGCACTGTTTATCAGTGTGTTTCGAGAATAATCGTTCACCAAATAGTCGCTTTTTTCTAGAAAACACAGACTCTACCAAGATTCTTTGACTATATCCTGATAGCTTTGCCCATATTGACTTAGCCTCTTTGTCTCCACCTAACCCTCGAATTGCTGCAATAGC
>VGMA01000042.1 GCA_016866575.1 Chlamydiota bacterium | reverse complement strand
AGACTGCCGCAGCAAAAGAAAAACCAAAACCTGTAGCAAAAAAACCCAAAGCTAAGCCTTTAGTGAAAAAAACCAGTCCCGCTCCTAGCCCCTCTTCTGCTAAAGTTAGTAAAGCTCAGGATCTTTTGAAAGAACTGGAATCGAGCATCACTTCCATAGAATCTAATCTTAAAAAAATTGAGCAAAAGCCTCTTAAAGACGCTATCGAAGAAATCCGTTTTGATTCTTTAGAAGATGCTCGACTGTTCAATGCAAAAGAAGACAGCTATTTTGAGCAAATCAGCGAAATTTTTCGCCAAAGTCTTACTCTTCCTTCGATTGGTGCGGTTAAATTAAGTATCACTGTACAACCAAATGGAGAGATTGGTAAGATAGAGACTGTTTCTATAAAGAGTGAGGAGAACTTTCGCTACTTGGAAACAACGCTTCCTCATTTGCGATTGCCACCTCCGCCTAAGGCTGCAGCTCTTTGTATAACAGTGACATTTTGTGAAGACCAAGGCTAAGTTTTGTTAAAATTTTTTCTATTTTTCTTATTCTCCACAGCTTTTGCTGAAGACCTTGTAATTAAGCTTGAGACGGCTCAAACAGCGCGTTTTGTCTATCTATCGAATATCTTAATAGAATCTGATAAGATCTCAGAAGACTACGCCAAAACACTCCATAAGACCCTTCTTTTTGACTTGCGATGCGGAGGGTTTGCCCATGTTTTGAGCCAAAAAGAAGAAAGTGAAAAACGGGTGCTTGATGAGACTTTCAATATTGGATATTGGTCAAATCTAGGCACGCACTATGTGATTGTCCCTGAAATTCGTCAAAACAAAATTACGATCAAAATTTTCGATGTAAAACATGCCTGTATTCGGGAATTGCTACCGCTAGAGCTTAGCTCTTCGATTAGAGAAGACCGCCTGCTCATCCATAAAATTTCTGATCTTATTCATAAATCCCTCTTTGGGGTTGAAGGTATAGCACAAAAACGGATCCTATTTGCCATGCAGCCTGAAGAAGGCTCTGATTGGATCTCTGAAATCTGGGAATGTGGCATCGATGGCAACGACCTTAAACAGATCTCTTTTGAAAATAGCTACAGTATCTGCCCATTATTTATTCCTGAGAAGCCAAACAATAAAAATCGCAGCGACTACTCTTTCATGTACGTTTGCTATAAGCACGGCGCTCCTAAGATCTACATGAATACTAGCCTAGATCGGCAAGGATTTGCTTGCATACCGCTTAGAGGCAATCAGCTGCTTCCCGCCATTTCAAGAAAATTTGATAAGATCGCTTTCATATGCGATGCTTCAGGGAGAGCCGATTTATTCTTACAGCTTTTTGATAAAGAGCGTGGTGTTTTGCATAAACCTGTCCAAATTTTTTCCCACCCTAACAGCGTTCAAGCATCTCCGACTTTTAGTCCTGATGGGTCAAAGCTCGCATTTGTCTCTGATAAAGAGGGAACTCCTAAGATCTTCATCGTGGATCTTCTCAGCGTACTAAGAGATAGAAAAGCTCCTGAACTTCATTGCATCACTCATATCAATAAAGAAAATACATCTCCTTCTTGGTCTTCAGATGGAAAAAAAATAGTATATAGTGCTAAAACTAATGGAGTCAGGCAAATTTGGTTATATGACGTCGAAAAGCAAGAAGAAATGCAACTTACAACTGGACAAGGAGATAAAGAAAACCCCTCTTTTGCCCATGATAGTCTGCATATTGTCTTTAACACAACATCTCCTACTTTTGACATCTTCTTACTCGACTTAAATCAACAAGAACCTGTACAAATTACTCGAGGACCTGGAAAAAAACATTATCCCGCATGGGAGCCTTAACTACATGGAGTGGCATTTATCATGATTAAGAAATTCTCACCGATCCCCTTGCTTTTACTTCTGACCGGATGTATGAGCACAATGAATCTATGGGAAGATACAAAAACAGCTTCTCGCTACGTCAATAGAAAAGGGCAATCTCTTTTCAAAGAAGTACCAGATTCTAGACTTGTTTCTAGCTCAAGAGAATTTTATGCAAGCCATGAAGAAGATTTTGTTCCTCTAAGAGATCAAGATCTCGACAATCGAGGAGGCTTCATTGAAGCATCTATTGCTCAAGCAAAATTTTCTCCTGGATCTGATAGAAGCGAAATACCGGGCATTGAATCTTTTAGAAGCCCTTCTACGGCTTTGCAAGAAATTTTCCGTCCTATCCATTTCCGCACAGATCAGTACACTTTAATGAATTCTGATCAAGAGCTCTTTGTACAAAAGATGGCTAGCTATTTGAAGAAGCATCCCCTTACCTATATCTTTGTAGCAGGCCATTGTGATGAGAGAGCTTCTGAGTCCTATAATTTAGCTCTAGGAATGCGCAGAGCAAACCACATCCGTTCGCTTTTGATCAAACATGGAGTCAAAGCAGATCAGGTGCACACAATTTCTTATGGTAAAGAAAAACCGTGCGACAAAGGACACTCACACGAAGCGTGGGCAAAAAATCGCCGAGTTGAATTCAAACTCTATGATAAGCAGGCAGGATGAAACGATATCTACTTTTATCTTTAGCTTTGAGCGGCTGTATTACAGGTTCAGCAGGTGCAGAGTACCAAACAGAAATTGCACTGCACAAAATGCGCTCTGAAATTGATGAAATCAAGCACGATATTCACACACATCAGCTGGAATTGAGCGTTCTTGAAGGAAAATCGCAAAGCAATGAAGAGACCTTATTGACAATGCGAAAAGAGGGCTTAGGAACCGAAGCTGCCAAGCTGGAAAAAACGCAAAGCATTTTAGCTCAGCTGCACCAAAAAATCTCCTTGGTTGAAAAAAAACAAGAAGAAGTGGAAAAGCACTTACAGACTGTAGCTCATCACAATCAGGAAATGCAAAAAGCTTTAGCTCAATATAGAGAAAAAATCGGTGAAATTGAGCGAAATATTTCTTTGCACAATCAGACGATCGCTGAAATGGCAAAAGTTAAAGACCATTTGAGGACTTTAAGTGAAATTGCCATCAGTCAAGGCACTATGGAAGTTGAAGGACGCCACTTTCTTCCCTATCGCGTTAAATCGGGAGATACACTCGACAAGATTGCCAAAGAACATCGAACATCTGCAGAAATGCTACGCAAAATCAATCATATGAACAACGATTTGATCCTTGCGGGTCAAGATCTTTTAGTTCCTAAAAAAACAGATTAATACTGAGGAAAATTGCATGAGTCAGAAAAAAAGAATCCTACTCATAGAAGATGAAGAAGATATTGCAGCTCTCATTAAGCTTCAAGCAGAGCTCTCTGGTTATAAACTCCATGTCGAATAGACGGACTAAATGGCCTAAGAGCTGTCGAAAGAGAAAAGCCTGATTTAGTTTTACTAGATATCATGCTTCCAGGGCAAAACGGATTCGATGTTTGCAGAAAAATCAAGAACAACCCTGATCTTAAGAACATACCAATCATCATCTTAAGTGCAAAAAACGAAGAAATCGATACGATGCTGGGTCTTGAACTAGGAGCTGATGACTATGTCTCTAAGCCCTTTTCCCCTAAAGTACTCATGTCTAGAATCAAAGCAGTTCTTCGCAGAGGCAAAGATGCTGACCGTTCGCCAAAAACGTTGACGTTTGGTGAATTCACTATGGAGCCAGAACGCTATATTCTCAAGAAAGGGGAAAAGATTATCTCTTTGACTCTCTCTGAATTTGGAATTTTGAAGCGCCTAGTGACAAACAAAGGGAAAGTACTTACTCGCAATCAACTTCTCGACGATATCCATAACGATGATGCTTTCGTTGTTGATAGAAATATCGACGTCCATGTAGCGGCTTTAAGAAGGAAACTTGGGCCAAACTTCAATTGGATAGATACTGTACGCGGAGTAGGATACCGATTTAAATCACATATCGATGAACAAATCGATAATGACATGGAAATAGAATTAGAAGAAGTAGAATTATCAATTTAGTTTTATTTCAATAATATTGATAATTAATCAATATTATGTTTATAAGAAGGCACAAGTTATTAATTAATAAGGGCCTTATGAAACGTAATATATTAATTATCTTCTCCTTATGCATTCTTTGCAGTGCCTGCGGAGGAAAAAGCCCTACTTATACAACGTCTGTTGTTAGTAAAGAGCGCTCTTCCGCAGAATGTCCTAATGATCATGCTACCTATTTAAGTTATGAAGATCGAGATGTCTTAGCTCGTGTAAGTCTTAAGACGCTAGATAAAATCAAAAAAGGCAGCGCGTTAGATACAAGCGATGTAATACAAATGCAACGCTCTGGCATACAACCAGATACAATGATTCAAGTTCTTCTTTTCACCCATAGCAAATTCACATTGACTACTAGTGAAATCATCCAATTGCAAAGTGAAGGGGTCTCTTTCAAAGTAATAAATTTCATGATTAGAACATAATGGAGAAAAAAATATGAAAAAAACAACCTATGCAGCACTTTGCATCAGCTTTTTGATGACTAGCTGCGCTACTAATACACAATCAGGAGCTCTTGGCGGAGCGATAGGCGGTGCAGCTATTGGAGGAATAGCTGGAGGCGGTAAAGGGGCTCTTATCGGAGCAGCCGTAGGCACTTTAGCAGGCGCGTTAGTTGGCTCATGGATGGATGAAAATGGCAACAAACAGAAGCTAAAACTTAAGGATTTATGTGAATGGAAGAATGAAGATGGGATGTCTGAATCTGAAATCAAACAAAAATTGAAGAAATCCAATCTACAACCTTTAACTTCCGAACAAAAAAGTTATTTAAAAGATTGCGGTTTCAGCGACGGTTTCATCCGCTGGTGGCAAGGACAATCAAACGTTGGATATTAAGACTTAATTAAGGAGGTGGAATAGATGACAGATAGTGCTTGAAGAAAAGCACATTTTAGGATAAACCTCTATAGAAAAAATGGCGGATGAACCCAGATGGCGACTTTTTACCAAACAAGTGCCACATCTACGTTTACTAGCGATGAATTTTCTGATGCAATTCATCGTGAATGCCAAACTGCTATAGGTAAATTTAGAGCAGTTATACGCTCTTATCTGTTTTTTCACCTCTCTTTTGCCTTAATCTTGTTAGGTCAATTTGGCTTGCTGATCTCTTTTATCACCGAGGGAAGTAAAAGTTTTGGTTTAGCTGCTTGTATTGCTCTTTTTCTTTTAAGCCTTTTTTCTTATGTCGTTTTGATCTACTACTTCCAAGGAAAAAAAGCAGAGCAAATGCAAGAAATTCAAAGAGAATATTTCACTCTTTTAAAAAGACAAATGTCTCACGATATTTCTCTTTTAGACTACCACCTCAATATTGCCAATAGCGCTTTTCAGCTCACAACCTTTTTATACCAAAGCGGAACATACACGATTTCTCTGCCACCTTTCCGCTTCAATGAAAAAATTACTGTTCTTCTAGGGTTTCTACTCAACTGGAAAGATGTACAAAAAATGCAAGAAGCTCTCATGACAGTTGCCATCAAAGAGCATATCCAGCTGATCAAAACTCTTCCTGTAAATTTAGCTGTGCATACATCACTTGCGAATACATTCATTGCGCTAGCTAAAATTTATGATCTTCCTGACGATCCTCTTTATCAAGACTCCTATTTCATCAAAAAAATCTTCAGCTTGAAAATCAACAAAGAGCGCTTTGAGCTTGCTACAAATAGAGCTATTGAAGAACTAAAAGTTCTCGATGACCTCGCTCCAAACGATCCATGGATCCATGCTGCGCTCGCTTCTTGTTATCACCACCTAGAAATGACTTTTGAAGAAATACGAGAATATGAAGTGCTTCTTTCACTTCGTCCTGATGATAAAGAAATCTTACTAAGATTAGGGCTTCTTTATTTCAAAAATGGAAAAGTAGCACTTGGTCTTCGTATTTATGAAAAACTTTCTCGCATCGATGCTAAGAGTGCATCTGACTTGATCAAACACTACGATGTGTTCATAGAAAGTGCTTTTCGCATATCCTAGAAGGCAATTTTAGAAAACCAGCTGCATCATATTAACCTCATATAATTGTTCTTCTCTTTTTGAAGAAAAACAGTGAATAAAAATTTCTTTATTCTAAATCTGTTTTTTCTATCTCAAAAATTCTTAGACTGTATAATCGGGAATAAAAAAATGGTGCACACATGCATGCAAAATCTGCAAAATTTGCCTTCTCGATGCTCTTATCACTCTCTTCAATTCCATTGAGTGTTTCTGCGGCAAATAAGGCTCCGATCGCCTCAAATAAACTTCAAGATTTAGCAGAATCCAAAGAAGAAGCGTTCTTGATTCGTCGAATTGCAGAATTTTGGAAAGATGAAGATTACAAACTTGTGCAAAAACAGATTTTGAGTTTTTTGATTGAATATCCAAATAGTAAAATTGGAGATCACTTGCGTGCTATACTTGCTGATCTTTATCTGCAAGAAAACTTATACAGCGAGGCATTAAAAACATATCAAACAATTAAAGATCCCTCAACTTCAGAAAAAGTACTTATCAACAAACTGCAGTGCTACTATGAGCTTTCTTTATTTACAGATATGATCAAAGAAGGATCCCCTTATCTAAAAAAATCTTCAAGTGATATTGATTTACGAAAAGATGAATTCACTTTCTTGATGGCTGAAGCCTATTTTAGATCTTTTGTCACAATGTGAAGATAAAAGAAAAAATTAGAACTCATAGAACAAGCAAAACCTCTTTATGAATCAATCATCCATACGTCGTTTAACGATCCTACGATGTTTGCTTTAGCAGAAATTTATCGCACATTCGGTGATTATAAAAAATCAGCATCCTATTTTTCACAACTAGCAGAAAGACACTCAGAAAGAAAAGAAGAGCTCATGTTTCATACTGCTTTATGCCAAGCAGAATATGATCGAAGTTTAGCAATACAAACCTTTTCATCAATCATCGAAAAAGATGGCGCTAAAGCTAACGATGCAAAACTCAATCGTTTGATTCTTTTTTTCCAAGAAGATCGTTTTCAAGATGTACTTTCTCACTACCCTGATGTTGCTTCATCTTTAGAACAAGAAAAAGAGCTTTCACTAGATTATATTGTGGGAAGAAGCCATTTTGCAGAAAAAAACTACGAACAAGCGATCGCTTTTTTAACTAGATATACTTCTTTTGAAGAATCGCTTTCTCCTCAATATAGAAATTCACTTCTTATGCTCATGAACTGCGCACAAAAACTAGACAACGAAGAATCTTTTGACATGGCGCTCACTCGTTTTGAAAATCTTTTTCCTTTGGATGATGAATTGCCCCAAGCTATTTTCATCCATGCAATGATGCTAAAAGAGGCCGGCAATTTTTTAGAAGCAGAGCAAAAACTTGAACAAATCATCACGAATTATCCTAATTTTGAAGACACAGAGACACTGTTTTTAGAATACAGTTTAGTAACCTATAACAATCAGCGCTTTGAAAAATCACACAGCACGCTTAATTCGTTTGTTCATCACTATCCAAAATCTCATCATAGCAAAATTGCGTGGAAATATCTTTTATCATGCTCACTCAATTTAGCCAAACAAGTAGAAGGAAACGGCAATACCTACTATACCAAAAACAACTTCTTACAGGATTTGACAAATGTCATCAAAGAAGAGGGCGTTCTCAGTCAAGAAGAGCTGAAAGAGTGCTTGTTCTTACAAGCCAAAGTAATGTACGAATTAGGTTTGTACGATGTAGCTCTTAATAAACTAAATGAATATTTAATCGAATACAAAGATGATCCATCGATCCCTGAAACACATCTTTTGATTGCATTAAGTCACCACAAAGTAGGCAAAAATCCTGAACTATTTTGTAAGCATGCAGAAAATGCGCTTAAAATAGATCCTGATCTAAAAAATAAATCTTCTATTCACCTTGAGCTTTATAACGTCTATTTATCGATGATTGAAAAAGCTTCAATCCACTCCAACAGAATGCAAGCTGACCAAGTAGAGCTCAATTCATTGTACCAACTTGCTGCAGAACATCTTTATCAAGCAATGAGCCTTAAAGATCTTCCTGTTAAATTAGAAAATAAATTGTGGCTTGCAAATTACTACTACGACAAATTGATGAAGCCCACCTATTTATTTGAAGCAGACCCCTCTACAGATTCTTTAGAAAACAATGAACTCTATCAGAGATCTTACAACCTTTTTGAAACAATTCTTATTTCCTCTTCTGAAAAATTGATCAATCTGACAAATGATCAAACCCATCTTGAATGGGAAGTGTTGAAATTTGCAAATCTTTTAGGAAAAGAAAAGAAGCTAAAGCAAAAAATGCTTGTTTTGAAGGATCTAGCAGAGCAGCAACAATTGAACCGCTCTTGGGATTGGAAACTACAAAAAGAGACGCTTTTAGAACTTGCAAAAACTTACGAATATTTAGAAGATCAAGAAAATGCATATGAAACCTATAATTTCATATCCACGAATTATCGCAGTAAACCAACTTTTGTTTCTGAATTTGCTACTTTACATGCCAATCGCTTACAGTTCCATTTGCTATCCACTAATCAAAAAATTGAGGACAATCCACAAGTTGTCCAAATTCTCAATAATCTCAAAGAATTGCAAATACGTAAGCATGCACAATCTGAACCTATCCATTTAGAAGCATCGATTGAATATTCTTGGATACGGGCCAATATGATTTCAAAAGATGAATGTGAAGAGCGCTATGTTTTCTTCTTGAATAGAATTCAAGAAGATTATAGTAACCAAGAAGATCCTATAGTTGTGCGCTATGGTGATATGCTCAAAAAACAAAACGATAAACAAGAGCTCTTTGATCTCTACATGCGTTTTGTTAAAGCAGAAATACTGCGCACTGAATCATTGATCGAAGAAAAAAATGGAAATAGAGTGAGCGCCTTAAGTAAACAAGAAGAAGCAGAAAAACTTTTGAATGGTTGTTTGGCTTCTAATTATTTAACTCACTACCTCTATAACCGCATACAAAACAGCCAAAAAGCTATACAAGCAGGAAAGCTCTACTAAATGGAGATTTTCATGATTGCGTCCTTGCTTAGCGCAGGGACTCTCCAATATGATGAAACGCTTGAGATGCCCACATCTCCTTACGCTTCATCTACATTAAAAAAAGAGTCGCACGATCTTTTTGATGTTTTGTCTGAAAAAACAATCGATATCGATGCACCTTTAAATCTTTCCGCCCATTCTCCACGCTCTTTAAAAATCACAAAACCTACTAACGATTCTCTCTTAGAAACTTCTTCTCAAGATCACTTGATCATTCATAAAGATACTCGTGCAACTAGAAAAAACTTAGAAAATCTGACAGCTTCTTCTGATTTAGCGCTATCTTTACAAGATGAAGATTTAAATCTCTCTTTTTCTTCTGAAATCAGAGTCGATGAAAATGCAAAAGCTTTTTTCAATTCTGAAGAGGTTGTTTCTTCTTATAGTCCTCTACTCTCTTCTGAAATAAGCGAAAATCTTTACCAATTTGAACCTGATGAAGCTCTTTCTAGTTTTGTACAATCAAAAATAGATACTTCACTGACAAAACTTTCCGAATTAGAAATTAGCTACACAAAAGATGCCAAGATTCCAACTCAAGAAGCTTCATCGATTGCGCTGCTTCATTCAAAAGATCACCCTTATCGGGATGTAAAAGAAAAATTACAAGCTAAACAGACATTTGATGCCATTGAAAATGCCTACAAAAACTCTTTGACCATCAAAAACCTCGTCGACAGCAAGAAAAAGCTACCGTTGATGAATCGTCAATATGCTAAAGAATCTCCCCTTTCAATCAAAGATGGTCTTCATGATGATTTAGATTTGCATCTTCAAAATGTTAGAGTTTGGTCTAAAAATTCCTATTTTGAGCTAGAAACTTTGCCAGAATATGAGCTTGAAAAAGTAGATCAAAGCATTACAAAACCTCAACTGCATTTTACCTCTTCCGATGCAAACTTTTTCCAAAATATCGTCTCTAAAGAAATCAGCACCGATAGTGTAGATCTTCTTTCTACGAAAATGGGCTCTTATACTCTAGAAAGTGAAAAAACCACAAAAATCGAAGTGGATTCCAAAGATGTTTTTTTACAATTTCAAAAAAGAGTGCCTGTTAAGAAAATCAAATTCAAAGAAAAGTTTGATGAATCCAAAAATGGCTCTTCTTTTGATTTAGTCTCAAAAGCTACCCATTTTGAGATGCGTAAACAAAAAAATGCATTTAGTGCAAAAAGCTTTCCTAAATACGCTATCCACGCTTTTTCATCTGAACCTGCTTTTACAAACGAAGCTACTATTCCTCAAGTGTGGGAAAAAGCCCAAGCAGAGGTAGTATTTGGAACTTTTGCACAAGCTATGCTCTCTACTACGATGTTCAATTTAGATCCTCCTGAAACTAAAGTAGTCTCTCTTCTTTCTAGAATTGCTCATAACGGCTACAACGCTTTAGTAGACAAATCTCACCTCGTAGCGCAAAAGTTTGGCTTTAGATTTGATAAAAATCATTTTTCAAATGATCAAAATCTTTTCTACAAAACTCCTATTGAAATACAAAATTACGAAAAAAACTTTTTCACGAACGACAAACCTCAAGAAAGTGCAAAAAAAGTGATTTCTGGTTTTGATAAGCTCGTCAATAAATTGCGTCTACCCGATATGATCATCGACCCGAGAAAACCTGTAAAATTGATCAATTTTGACAATATTATCCCCTTTAATGCGAACTACCAAGAAGGCGTTTCACTTTTAGAAACCAAATCGTTTGCACGTCAAGTCACCGTTCAAGAAAACGCTAAAGAAAAAAACCGAATCCACCGCTCTACAGCTAATTATCTTCTTAGCCTTCCTAATCTTCATGATCTCAATACAGAATCTCTCTCTTCAGATTTCATCATCGATCCAGAAGTAGCTTATTTGAAAAAAGAAGATGGCTACACTTTCTCGCTCAATCTTTCTGTATTAGAAAATAGGGCCAAAAGCCAACTTAGGCATCACATCTATTATTTGATCGATCGCTCTTCTAGTGTAGAGCCGCATCGCTTTGAGGTATTTAAAAATGCTGTAGCAAACGCCCTTTATTTTATCGATGATGCACATCTATTCAACATCTTCATGTTCGATAATTCCGTTAGCTACTTAACTCCAAACGACTTGCTACCTGCAAAACAAAACTTTAAAGCGGCAAAAGAGTTTTTGGATAAACAATATCAGCCATGGCTCTCTTCAGACACATCGATGCTCGATCTCATTTCTATTTTGCACGAAGAAGCAGAAAAATCTGACGATCTCTTTAGTGTGATCATTTTGACAAACGGCAGCGGACTAAAAAATATCCATGAGCAAAAAGAAGCACTCAAAAAAATTGTCAACACACCTAAAAGCAACTTCTTTATCCATGCCGCAGTTGCTGGCACAAAAAATAACAATACCATGCTTGAGCTTCTATCAGGCATTAGCGGTGGATCACTGATTAAATCTCAAACCCACGCCGCTTTTGCTAGAAAGCTTGCCATTTTGACAAAACAAATCCAAAAACCTGTCTTAAAAGATCTAAAGATCACCGTAGTAGATGGCAATAACGAGGTACAGATCCTAGAAAATCAAAAAGTAGGGCACTACCTTGTAAAAAATCATCCAACAAGTTTTGTAGGTCTTGCAAAAGAGCTTACTGATTTTGATGTGATTATCCAAGGTAAAAGCTCTGAAGGCTGGATAAATATACGTAAACATATCGACTTGCGTAAAGCCCAAGAAACTAAATCTAAACTTGAAGCTCAA